>NZ_WIAE01000019.1:0-41846 GCF_009828605.1 Arthrobacter zhaoguopingii
CAGGAAGACCGCGGCGCGGAGGGACCGGTCGGCGATGGGCCCGCTCAGGGCGGTGCCCAGGACATTGGCGATGCCGAAGACCAGGAGCATGACAGCCAGGCCCCCGGCGTCGATGTTCGAGACGCTTTCCGCTGCCGGGCGGATGTAGGTGAAGCCGCTGAAATGGCCGCCGAAGATCAGCAGGATGGCGGTGAGGCCGGCGATGACGAGGCCCGAGCGCAGCGTGGCTCCAAGGGCGCGCAGGCCGCTGACGGCCGTTGGGATGAGGTGCGGCAGGGTGGCCGTCTGCGCGATGAGCGCGATGAGCCCGACGCCGGCGCCGGCGCCGAGGAAGAACACCCCGCGCCAGCCCCAGATTTCTCCCAGCCACGCGCCAAGGGGAACAGCGACGACGGTCGCGACGGACACGCCGGCGTTGATGATGGTCAGGGCGCGGCCGAGGTGGTCGCCGCGGACCAGCCTGGCCGCCATCGCGGTGGTCATGGCCCAGAAACCGCCGAGTGCGATGCCGAGGAGGACCCGTGCCAGAAGCAGCACGGTCAGGCTGGGTGCCAGGGCCACGATGACATTGGACACGATGGCCAGAGCGGTCAGGCCGATCAGATGGCGAAAATTCCGATACCCAGGGAAATGACGCCTCCCCAGGAGGCAGGCCGATGGGGTGTGGATTCTCGTGCGGATTCGTGTGTGGTGGTGCTGGTCAAGATGTCATCTCTCTGGTGCGGAAGGCGTGTGCGTGGGAGAACATTCGACACCGATGGCAGGGACAACGTTCTGAGGTGAGCGCTCCGGCGCTCACCTCAGCACGTTGGGCCGGCCGCTACCAGGAAACGTTGCCGTTCTCGTCCTGCAGCGTGCCGGTGGGGCCGTCCGCACCGAGGGTCGCCAGGCGGACCACGACGCGGGCGGACTCCTCCACCGGCCGGCCTATCCGTGGAGCACTGTCCTGGAGGGCGCTCAGATGGTGTCGGGGAGGCGGCCGCCGGCGGTTCCGCGGACGGCGCTGGCGAGCAGGTCGGCAGCACGCTGCCGTGACATCGGGATAACCGGTGCTGCCCGAAGCCAGGCGAACAGCTGATCCAAGGTCATCCGTTCGGCGGGCCATTCCGGCATGTACGGCTTGACGTAAATCGGAGTGAGGGGTTCTCTGCGCCAGCTGTCGCCCAGCCTGCCGGCGTCCAGTGCATCGTAGCCAAGCGTGTCCAGCAGGTCCATGACGCGTGCTTTCGCTGCTGCGTCGTCACCGCTGACCGGCAGGGTGCTCCGCTCCGGGTCGCCCTTCGGACGAGCACCGTTGCCGAGACTTGCGAAGGCGATGTTATTGAAGGCTTTCACCACAAACGATGATGCTAGATGGGCCTGGACCAACTCACTGGAAGTTGAGGCATTCTCATCAAGAACCGCAATCTGCCCGTCGCGTTGCGGGTAGTAGTTGATCGAGTCGATAACAATCTTTCCCGCCAGAGCGTCAGCGGGCAACTGCTTGTAAGCGATAAGGGGGACGGACGCGATCACGATGTCAGCCTCACGGGCGACGTCGGTGACCGATCCCGCACGGGCGAGAGGCCCCAGATCCTGGACCAGATCCTTCAGGGTCTCAGGACCCCTGGAGTTACTGATCATGACGTTTAATCCGGCCGCAACGGCAAGACGGGCAAACGTTTCACCCATCGTTCCCGAACCGATAATGCCCAGTGGAGATGTCATATTCATATCTTTCTAACAGAAGGAATCAGTTGAACCGGACAAGCAATCGCAGAAGCCGGAAGCCACGCCCGTCGAATGCCGTCAACCAGTCCAACAGTCCTTCGATAGGTTTTATTCCGATCGATCCACAACATTCGGATCGAACCGGCCCGAAGAAGGCCGTGCCGTTGAAAGCAACGACCGGGGTGCCAACCTCGTCACCGACGCGGTCGATACCTTCCTTGTGGGATGCACGCAGCTGCTGCGGCGCGCCCGGGGAGCTGGTGCACCTGGATGTGAAAAAGCTCGGCCGGATCCTCGACGGCGGCTGGCGGGCCCATCGGCGCTCGGAGGAGGTGAGGGTCCGGGGCATTGGGTATGAACTTCATCCACGTCGCCGTCGATGACCACACGCGGATTGGCTATGCCGAGGTGCTGCAGGCCAAAGGGCCTTCGTAGTGGAGCTTAGGGGAATCGAACCCCTGACCTTTTCTCAGGGGACGGCCTATTTCAATACTTGCCTAAGCCTGTCATCGTGCCAATAATCCCCGGAATCTAGGCGTTTTTGGTGACCTGCAAGGTCCACGATATGTCATCGTATTTCATCGTTTCCGTGTGGTAAACGTGTGACGGACTACGCACTTCTCTCACCAGCTCTTTCAACCTGGCCACCCCGCCCGCACCCCTGCCCGGCCTTGCCACCCTGTAGATACATCAGTAGCCAAGCAGATCCCTTGGGATGTGTCGCGGTGAAGGATCGTCATCCTCACTGGGCAAGACAGCTAGGCTCACCCTCACGCGGCACGATGCCCAGCGCGGGCCGCTTGTCTTGTTCCCAACCTCGGCCCAGCCTGCACCCGAGCCACCACCTCTCACCCGGTGTCGTAGGCTGGCCGCATGTTCTCGTTCATCGGCAGGCTCCCGCAGCCCGCGAAGACGCTGTACGTCCTGATCTTCCTTGCCTTCGTGCTGCTGTTCGCCACCTTCTTCTTGGATCTCGCGGAAGCACGAAGATTCGCTTTCGTGGGAGTGGGCACCCTGTTCTTACTGCTGGGTCTGTGCGCGAGCCTGAACATCAACGGCACCGCCGATAGGATGGCATCCGCCATCAAGGAGTACCGGCCCATGGGCGTCGACTACTCGCGGTCCTTCCTCTCGACGCCCCTTTACGCGCGCCTCTTCGGCATCATGGCGATGGTCGTCGGATCAGCCTTCGCCGTGACAGCGGCCATCTCCCCCAACGGCTTTTGAGCGCTCCGGCCTCGTCCGTGGGCTTCGACCGGTCACTCACATGTGCCTTCTGCGAGAGTGGCGGGGTCACAGGGTACTGCAACGTTGTACTAGAGGATCATCCTATGGGACGAAGAGCGTTCTTTACTTGGCTTGCTGCGGCTCTTCGTCGGAGTATCGATACCCATGACGAAGGCTCTTAATTTGTTTAATCGCCATGAAGATCAGAAGGGGCCCAAGGACAAGAGCTGCAACTGCTGCGATAGTCGCCTCGGTGGAAGGGTTCCAAAAGGCGAGAAACACCAATGTAACCGTAAGCCCGCCGAAGACTATGCTTTGCAGCGTCCACCAGATCGTGCCGCGGCGCACTGTCGGATGCGTCCATTTTTCCGTCAAGGAATCTCCCGCTGATCAATGAGGCCTGCAATGTTCGGCCTCCGGCTCTCAAACCTAGCTGCAAACGCCCGGAGTTCGATCAGCTCAACAGGATCATCAGGACCGTTGTCGAACCTCTCCCGGAGGATTTCTGGGCCCACATTAGTAGTGTGGCGGTATGGAGGACATCAAGCGGGCGCCTCGTGGCCGGTGGGAGAAGTTGGGTTTCTGGCTGCTGGTGTTCCCCGTGGTCCCAACCTTGGTGCTGAGCGACATTCTCGAAGCTGTGGGTCTGCCTTTCTGGGTCAGTCTTTTGGTGACTGGTCTGTTCCTTGGTATCGGGTATTACCTGCTTATGAAACCGCTCAAGGCCGAGCGGGCGGACCGGCTCGCGAGCGATCTGGAGAGCGGCATCTTTGACTGTGCGATACGTTTCCCGCAGTCTACGCCGGGGTCGCTGAGGGACCTCTGGGAGATAGGAGTCGGCCGACTGCAAGCCACGACATTGCTCTTTCAGACCCGGGTTGAGGATGAGCAAGGCTCCCCCGCTGGTCCGGTCAAAACTTTCCGCAACGCTGTCCTCACTGCATCCTCAGAGGCTCCCGCGGGCACGCCGTTCCGCTGGCAACGCGATTGGAAACACGTCCATCTCCAGACCAGCGGCGGGCTGCCCCAGGTGGCAGCCTCGGAACAGGCGTGCGCTTTCCTTGAAGCTGAGCTCGGCAGCGGATCTGGAGGAACAGGCGCAAGCGCTCACACCAGGACTCCCGGCTAAGAGTCAGACGCCCAAGTGGAGGCAATGCTTCGTGCCGCAGGAGGATCCTCTACAGACAGTCCGTAAAGCACTGGACGCTCCCGACGCAACATCAGTTCAGCTACGGACCGCTTCTGCTTCCTGTGTCACTATCCGCGCTTTCAAATCGAATCGTTAGCTAGACGCCCGCGGCGACAGTGGCTTTCTATGGTCCACTAAGTCATGGCGAAACCACGACACAAGACAGTCGTCCTTCTGCTCATTGGTGTTCTGGTTTTGTCCGGCGTGGTCGCGTTGCCTAAGCCCTGGGGATGTGGGGCCTTCCGAACCAGCGCTCCGAGTGAACCCATGGCTGTGATGAAGAGCCGACCCCCTGACGAGAGTGCCGAATCGAACGATGAGTTTTGGACCGAGGAACGCATGAGGAACGCGCAACCGGCTCCCATGCCCGGAAATGCGTGGTGCTCCGTCTTTAGATAGCTGCATTGGAACAAGTACGAGGACCGTATCGTTAGCCCCGGCGCTCATCCACCCGAGGGCTCAAGGTTTTCGTCGAACAGGGCCGGTAACAGCGAGCAGTCCGTCCTGCTTCCGACTCATGCCCAGCATGCTGCATTGCACCCGCCCGAAAAAGTGTTCGCAGCGGGATCCGTTAGCGGACAGTCGACGAGGGCTCTTTGAGGGAAACTTATACGCGTGTGCGAAATTGAACTGGTGGAACAAATGCGACCAGAAGACAATCGGCGGCTCAGCTTTCGGAAATCGATCGAATATGCCGGCTTCACGACTCCCGAGGGGCTGTACGACGCGGCGAACGATCTGCGACACATCTCCAAGGCGGACGCTGTCGAGGTGCTCTACCTGCTTGCCATCGATGCGGGCGTCACCGATGCGGGCGTCACCGATGCGCTCCTGAACTACGGCATCTTCCTGTGGGACGAGGGCAGGCTCCGGGAGGCGCTTCTACCCCTTGAAAAGGCCTACGATGCGCGCGACCAGCACGCTGCCCTTACCCTGGCGCAGGTCCACCTCGACCTCGGCGATGCCGAAACTGCGATCGCTTGGTTTGAGCGGGCAGAGGCACACCCGGCGGTTCCGCTGCGGCTGGCACGCGCCTATCGGGCACTTGGTGATCACCAGCGCGCCTTGAGCGTTCTGCAGGAAGCCAAAGACACCAACCCCGAGGCCGCAGTAGAGCTCGTTCTCATGGGCGAACTCAAAGGAGATGAAGCAATCGCACTCCTGCAGCAGCACGCCGACTGGGGCAGTGTGGATGTCCTGATTCCCTTGGCGAATCTCCACGGCGAGGATAACCGGCCCGCCGAAGAAATCGCTTTGCTCCGCCGGGCCCTGGACTCAGGTGAACCCAATGCCGCCCACAACCTTGGGCTGGCCCTGTGGAATGCGGGGCACCGGCAGGAAGGCAGAACTCTCCTGAAAGACGCTGCACGCAATGGTGACAAACTCGCCGGCGATGCCTTGAACCGGCTCCGCCGAAAACGCCCCAGGAAGTAGACGCCAGCACCATGATGGGTCTATGGGATCAAGGCCTCCGCGGGTCGAGGTACCGCCAAAGATCCACCACCACGGCCCCGAACATCGCGTTCGACCAGCCCGTTAAAGCGCCCCCTGAGGGATCCCTTACGGCCACGAGGAGACAGCTCGCTGTCGGCCCTATCGGGTCGGGGAGCTGGAGCCGTTGTCTGGTGTGGCTGTGCTCGGAGAACTTCTTGGACGTCCGGTGAAGAGTGAAGCGCCCCAGGCAAGTGTCGCAACTGTCGGCAGAGCGGTTACGGAGGTCGCGATCCAGTCAGGATGGAATGTCCGCAGGGTTGAACCGTCGCTCATCTTGAAGACGCAGTAGAAGCCGATAGGGACGTCAGTAGTATCACCGCCGGGGTAGGGAACAACGCCCGGAACGTGGACTGTGCCTTCAGGAAGCTTGTCATGGACGCAAATGCCTGAGACCTCAGGCCCGTCGCGGGTGAGACTCCAAGAGACGATGTGCGCGATGGAGAAATACCAGAGAGTGGAGAGCTCGAGAGCGAGCAGCAGAATGCCGATTTTCCTGCTCATCCAAGTTGACCCCCGTAATGGTGTGAACCCACGCTCACACTAGAAACCTCAATCCAAAAATAGACCAAGGTTCGGTCATCATCCTACGGGCTTGACCATCGCTTCATTGAGAGGGTCTCCGATCACTCAGACTTCGAAAAGCGGCAGGACCAAACCCATCGCCAGGGGTCGCAGTGAGGGATGCATCTACGCCCCATCAGTTCACCTGCACCTGGGGAAGGGCTAGCAGAGTGCGTGCAACCATGGACCTATGATGTGGCCGGCTGCAGAACTCCTCGACACGACCCGCTTCCTCTTGGAGCCTCTCTTCGAAGATCACGCGGATGAAATGGTCGACGTCCTCGCCTTCCGGGACCTGTACCACTTCACAGGGGGCGAGCCCCCAACCCCTGAGGTCTTGCGAGTACGTTATGCGAGGCAGTCGACCGGAAGCTCCCCTGACGGTAAGGCGGGTTGGCTCAACTGGATCATCCGTACGAAAACGTCCGGCCAACCAATCGGCTTCGTTCAAGCAACCCTGACGGGTGGAGGCGACCAACTGGTCGCTGATCTGGCATGGCTCATTACTCCACCGGCCCAAGGCAGCGGCGCAGCAGTGGAGAGTTCAGCAGCCGTGCTTGCATGGTTGAAAGGGCGCCGGGTACGTTCCGTGCAGGCGTTGATTCGTCCTGACCATAGTGCATCTGCAGGTGTTGCTCAGCGGCTTGGACTTTCCCCGACCTCAGTCAGGATCGACGGTGAAGTCCTGTGGGAAGCGAAATTTCCTTACTCCTGACAATTTCCCGTGCGCCTTCACCTCCGTGATACACGATCGCAGGTACACGTTGTAGGGAGTGCTTCCTCGGCAAGTCTGTTGCACTGAGGATCCCCCAGCGGGCGCTTTTGCGGCGGGGAGAGCGACCTCCTCTCGCAAGGCATGTCTACAAAGGAGGGCTCTTCCCATTTTCAGGGTCCGACGAGGGCGCATCGGCGTCGTCATAATAGTAGGTGGTTTGAATGGTGTTCTTGCCGAGCCATCTCTCACGATGCTCTTCAGTCTTCTCGGAGTACCTGTAGCTCCACTCGGAGACGCGTTCACCGATAGCTATCATGGCTATCGCAAGCGTCGTGCCGATCAGCACATCCCAATTGTTCAATATGAGACTCAGGATCACAGCGGCAACGAGCAGTCCGCCGGCAATGATCAGGTAGGTCCTGATGTGAGTCTCCTTCCCATACCTGTGCCTTAACTTCCGAGCCTAAGTGCCCCCTGCGCCATCTGCAATCAACGGGCGACCGGAGAACGAGCTAGTGCACCCCAGCTCGTTAGCGTCGGCTTTGCCGTCCCGGGTCTGTAATACCCGCGCGCTCGAAAATGGTGCGTATGAGCATCCTCTAGCGGACGTTATCCGCGGGAGACTTGTCTGGCTTTGTCCCGGTCACTCATCCCAGGGCATCTTGGTTCTTGCGCGGCATGTCGGTTGTCTCTTTCCCGGCCATTCCTGTCCAAAGGATCTGTTGCACGGGCACCGTAGCGCCGTGTTTGCGTTATTAATTACTCGAAATCGCGGGGGCTTGATTCGGTCGCTGTAGTCCACAGTCGCTCCCGTAAGAACTGCATGCGCGGAAGCACTGACGATCAGTTCTGCCCCTGGGCACCCGTACACAAGATCAGAACCGAGCGCGTGGCTGATACTGAATACATAGGTATGTCCCGAGCAGCCGCCCACCTCGAGGTCGAGGCGGGTGCGTCCTCCAAGTTGTTCGATTTTTGTGATTGCGGCGGGAGTCACCTTGAACGGTGGAAGCACGAGGTCCATGGTGGCACTCTATGAGCGTCGGTTACCGAGAGGGTGTCCTTCGAGGACAAGGCGTGTCCGCAAACTAGAACGGAGGAGCATGAGTATGTCCGTATGCGGATGCTCTTATGCTCGTTCTCCTGACTCGAATTCCTCCTAACAGCACCAATGCAACTAAGCGTTCGGTTTGCTCCGCCTCAGCAGTGCCGACAACGACAGACAGTTAGGTCTATTCCTGTTCTGCGCCAGCAAGTGGGAACTTGGGTACAGCTCGCCAACTCGGCGGTTTCTCCCCGAGAGCAAGAGCCGTCTGCGTCACCAGAGCCTCTGAAGAGTGCCTGAACACGCGGGCACAGGTGATAGCGCCGTGAAGGGTAAGCGAGTATTTGTTGTCTTTTTGTGGCCGCAGCACAGAAGACGCGTGAATGCCATGCTTCATAGGAGTGGGCCAATGTTCCGAGAGATAGCCACGAGTGAGCCCATGGGCCAATGAGTGGCGGACCTGCAGCCATCCGTCAGCTTGGTCTAGGGTTTGCTCCCACGAGATGTCTGCTTCAGTCCACCAGTTGCTCTGTCCAAGCTGCGGCGGTGAATACACCGTCAAAGCAAATTGGCCCCGCCAAGTGTTGGGAGACCAGTTCCCTAGTTGGGAAACTAGATTCTTTTCGAAGTCCCGAAGAGACGGAGAGTTTGTGTTCGCCAGCTTGGCAATCTGAGCGAAGCTCAGTCCTCGTTTCGCTCCTACGACTGCAACAAATTCCTCTAGGAATCCCTCGAAAGCGGACAAGGACGTCAGGACTATGGCTGGTCCAAGTGCCATATGTTTGGCTTCGGGCCTGTGTTTCTTCCTTACGTGCAGTTGTTGAAGACCGTTGGGAACGGCGAGACTCTTTGCATATCGGGCTACAACGGTTTTCAATTCTGGCACGTAGGGCATGCAGGGAAGTCTAGCGAGCCGGTGTCAGTATGCCATGGAAGACCTCGCTATACGTCCGTATGCCGATCCTCCATCGTGCGTGGACGACAGTTTTAGTGAGATCCCTCGTTTTCGCAAGGGCTTGGGACTAGCATCACGGTTATGCTGGACCGTTTGGGTTCGGCTGTCACTGGTGGGGGTCCCGTGAGACAGATCGTAGAAGCTTTCCCATTTGCAGTGGTGCTTCTGATCACCGGATGCGGATATAGCCCAGGAGCAGACAATGCTCCCCTGATACGGGTAGAAACTGCACCTGTCCCGGAGACGCCAAGCATTGAGCCGGGTCCAGCTCATTGGCAGGTTGAGGTGAGCGGTACTCAGGGCGGAGACCCCTCGCAGTGCATGGCTGATCCTGTTGTTGCTGAGACCTGGCTGACGGCTGATTACCCGTCTTCGGCGATGGGAGTCGTCCTCACTCCGGGGGGCACAAAGGAGGATGCGTCCCGTATCGCGGCATGCCTGCAAACGGTGCTTCCTGATAGCGAGGTCACCGTCCGGGAAGTCACGGCGACAGACATGCCGACACAGGAACCTCCCGTGACTGGAGCAGAACCTGCCGGCCCGGACCCTGCGGCTCCGGTAGCACCAGGAACTACCCCGGATCCCGGAAGCGCGTCGGGCGCCGAAACAATCCCATCGTGTGAGGAGACAGTTGTTACCGATCCTGCACAGGGAAGCGGTGGGACAACCGGAGCTACCAGCTGCACGGTCGGAGAAGTCCCACCACTGACTCGGGAAGAGATGATGAACGCGACCCCAATGCCTATGCCCGTCCTCCCAGCACTTCCCGCCCCAGGTACAACCAACACTGAGTAGCCAACTACTTGCTCAGGAGCGAATGGCGCGAAAGCCGATCCTCCAGCGTGCGCTTTCCCGGGCGCGTCGAGCGCGGTAGTTGGTGATCCCTGGGAGACGGGGGCCAGACCAGGGCCGGGGATCCTCCCTTCGCAATTCAGCAATCGGGTGTTGACGGCGTTTCGAAGTTGCTTTGCTTCCATTGCAAGCTGGGATTTGCTGGGCGTGCCGGTTCTTTCGGTGGTGTTTTGCCCTCGTTCTCTTCGGACAAGAGGATTCGGTTGGGTTATTGTTCTTGAACTGCCCATCGGGGGTGGGAAATTGGGGGAAACCATGCGATCGCGAATTCTGTTGTGCTGTGCCGTTGCTGCCGCTATGTCCCTGGCCGGTTGTGGTGCTGCCACCAGCCCGCCCGCGCGGACGGCCCCGCCTGAGGCCGGTGCGACCGTGCCGGCCATGCCGGAGCCGACGCAACCCCAGGGTGAGGCATCGGGCCTGACAAGGGCGGGGGACCTGCCCCGGCTGATTGGTCAGGAAGATATGGCGGCGGAGAGGCTCAGGGCCATTGAGGAGTTTCCCGAGGAGCTGCCGGATGGTTTTTCGTGGTCGACCGAACCAGTGGGCGCCGGCAAGGACGTTGTGATTGAAGAGGGAGTGGAGGATGTCGCTGTCGCCGAGTACTGGCTTTGTGCCTGGATGGCGGAATACCTTGGCGCTGTCGATTCCGGTGATGTGGTGGGGGAAGATGCCGCCATGGTCGAAATCGGGAAGTACACGTCCCTGCCGATAATCAAGGCCATGCACCAGAACCCAGAGGCTTTCGAGGCATCGGTGGTGGAGACCGCACGCCGAGGCGAACCGGCGAATCTGCGGGCGTTCTTCAAGTCATGCGGTGCGCAAATGACAGCAGCTACCCGCTGAGTCAGGGCTGGTGACCATGTCGGGCTGAATCAGTGCGTCGCTGAGGTGTTCATCAACCCAGTTCGGCAGCGGAGAGGAACCGGTGGCCACCTACCGGTCGAAGTGCTGCCCTGGCCAGCCCTTCGTCGCCGACAAAGTAGCTTTGCTCTGCGTGAATCGGAAGTACGCTGCCCAGCGAGAGGCATTGGTGACCTGTTTGCCTAGGGGAGTGGCACTTTGAAAGGGGCCTGGAGGTGAAAACGCCGATCCAACGGACGTCCCGGCGGCATCGATGCCGGCCCGTGTTGCACAGTATTGGCCGCGCCCTAGTGGCTCTCCTTGCGGGGCTGTTCGGGTTCGTGATCTGGAGTCTGGAGCGTGAGAACAATCGAGCCGAGGAATCCGGGCGTGACGGAGCGCGGTTCGCCCAAACCCTGCCCGGAGTCACGGCCGCGAGGGCCCCAACCCCGAGCCCAGAGTGGCCTGCTCCTACCAGCTCACGGGTAGGCCGCGTATTCCGTTTCGAGCTTCGATGCGGATGAAGATGCCTTTAATGCCTTCCTGCTTGGCCGAGTCTGTGACCGAGACCAGGTATCCGGGTTCGCTGGTTTCGAGCTCCGTCGGGCTAACAGGGCCTGCGATTTCCAGGTCGGCCTCCAGGTAGGCGATGCCTTCATCCCGGTAGGTTTTGGAGTGCACCACCTTGGTACCGGAGGGAAGTGGGGAGCCTAGAGCCTCCACGATCACTCCCAAACTGAGATCCCGGCACCGGTTGGGGTC
This sequence comes from Arthrobacter zhaoguopingii, assembly GCF_009828605.1. Classification (NCBI taxonomy): domain Bacteria; kingdom Bacillati; phylum Actinomycetota; class Actinomycetes; order Micrococcales; family Micrococcaceae; genus Arthrobacter; species Arthrobacter zhaoguopingii. The sequence continues at coordinate 11,351 of NZ_WIAE01000019.1, forward strand.
ATAGGATTTGCAGGTCCTTCCCTGGCGGTCCTCCCAGAACAGGAAATGATCGGCACCCATCAATGCCAGCGCAAGTATGGCCAGCATCGAGACGACGAAAACCAGCGACGCAACAAGGCTCTGCCAGAGAAACCTGAGCCCCTGTCTCACCGGCGTACCCCATCTTCCTTAGAGCTTCCGGCACGTTCGGCGGCGGACGATCGCCGCGATGTCCCGTCAAGTAGCTGAGTTTAGACGGGTTCTGCCACAAGTCCCGAGGTGTTGCGTCGAGTACACCCAAACGCAACTGTTCAAAACGCCCCGAAACGTGTCGTTCTAGGGCCCCTCCTGAGCTTTTGCAACCGTGGCTTCAGTGGGTCAGAGACTTACGGGTTCGGAAACCGCAACAAGGATGGACAGTGCCTTCAATGAATCCTCCAAGTATCTGCACGAGCTGGGTAGGGTGATGGAACCGATCTAAGTGTAGGTTCACTCATATGCGGGGCCATTACCGGGATGCCGGTTCCTGATCATCACCACAAATTAGTATTAGCTCTTTGTCTTCCGAGATTAGAGAGCAAGTGGCAGATGAGACTGGGGTGTTCTCGCTGAAAAGGACCCCGGATTTCTTCAGGGAATAAAGAAAGGGTCCCTCTTGAGTCCAGATCTCAATGTGGTCAGGGTCCCATGAGCCTCTGACCACAATCACAGACTCTCCAGTACCGGAGACCTCTTTGAAGGGGACCGAGCCGAAAGCGGTCAGTATCACCACCAATGTCGGTATGGATAATATTACTGCGGCCGCAAGAGTAACAACGATGATAAGAATCGAAACTGCACGTTTGACAGCGAGGTTCGCAATTCGGTGAATTAGTCGATAGGCGATAATGCCCAATCCTGTGCCAAGCGCGGCAACACCGAGAAGAAATAGTATCCCTGCGTAGAAGTTTCCGGATAGCGCCATGTACAACATCAGTTGTCGCCCGTCGTGAGTCCGTGGGAAGCCGAATAATACGAATAGGGCGCTCGCTATCATCAAAGCCCCGGATATAGAAGATACCAATCCAGGCCTTCTGGGTGAGATAATTCTTCGCAACTTCGTGCCTTTCTATGCCGCGTCGGATGGGATCTCAGGGGAGGATCCGGAAGGATGCAGCCTTAGCTGCGGCGAGTAGAGGCCACTAGCGTTCTAGTCCTTTGCCCAGATTCTACCGGGAAGATACCTACTTCAAACCTCCACGATGATGGGCACTTGCCCGCTTTCGGTGCCCCTCACAGGTTTGGCCTTGCCAGGGTTACCAGTCCGGCTAGTACTAAGCGTGAGTGTCTAAGTGGAACGCTAATGCTTCACCCTTCGCGGAACGTCTTTCGTCTAAGGCGAAGATCTGAAGGATGAAATTCTTTTAAAAACTTTCACCAGACTCCGCTTGTGGCGTTCAAGCACATTTAGACATGCTCCGAAAGTTATTTTGGAAGTCGGAATAAAACTAGGGTCGAGCGGCACGGCCCTCAGTGCCGTCAGGTACTCGCCTGCGGTGGGTACGAGCGTCCAGTAACGGCCTCACCCCGGTCGGTCATCGTCTTTAGATCGTCCGTGATCAGTGGCAGTTTTTTTGCACTGTCGTTTCTCGCAGTCGTCTGCACAGCGTGCCGCGCCGTTCCGGGGTATGTGCAGGCGAGTGTGGGCATCCGGTCTCTCGAACTCCTCTGCACGAACCTGCAGCTCGCCGGGATAGATCGCGGCCGCGCCAGTGTCGGGAGTGCGCGCAAGTCGATCCTCATGTGCATCGGTGGACCAGCAACGGGCTCGCTATAGGGCAGCAACGATGCCGCTCTACAGTCAGCGATACCGCCCCACGTCGGGCGTGGAGTGTCCGGTGAACATGTGCTGTCTCTGCTTCCTATCGATACCTCGAAGCTCGTGTGCCCTGCAACAGTTGCCCGCTGATGCGGGGTATCCGCAACCTGGGCCTGCACCGCTACAGTGTGAAATGTCGGTGCAACGATAAACCGAGGAATGGGCCGAAATGATGATGGGCGACATGGACGGGTTCCCACCAGAATCTTTAACGAGACAACGCAGAATGAAGCGGATCGCTCGAACGTTCTTCGTTCTCGCCATATTGGCCGCGGTAGGCCTTCCAACGCTGGCACTCCTCGGATACGACTCGAATTCTCCAAGCGTTTGGATAGCCGTGTCCATGCTGGTCTTGGGCATGATCATCACCACCAGGTCTGATCCGGTCTATGCGAAAAAAACCTCAGAACGAAAATAACGCGCCTGCAGATCAACCAGCGGAACTGTGACAGGGGTTGCCTGCACCGCAACTTGGCTATTGCTCGCGCACGATTCCCATTTGCCAGATTCTTGTGAGCGGTGTGATTGCACCCGGTCAGGAGACAGTGAAGACCGCAGATTATCCCTCTCTCGCCCCGCTGGATCCGCCTTGAAAAGCGCCCGCTAAGGGATCCTTCAGCGAAAGGCTTTACTCCGTGGGTTTCTCCGTCGAACGACCTTCTCGACGTGCCTTTCGCTTTCCCAACCACTCGTCACGGTAGGCATCCACCTCGGCTGCCTTCTTATTGCCAAAGTAGGCGCCAATCAAGGGACCGAGCCCAGCGCCAAGACCGATGAAAGAGTACTGCCACCCCTGAAGGAACCCGATCGCAACTCCGATAACAATCGACAGGCCGAGGAAGAAGAGCAGTGACTTTCCGGTAACGGTCTTGTTCTGTGCCATTTGTACATCCTCCGCTACGTCGTGCGCCTTACGTGATTAGCCGATCCCTCAACGCGGCAATTCTCAACGAGAGGTTAGTCGCCGGTTAAACCCACAGTTGGTTGCAGCCTTGTGCCGCTGGCTGTCCTGCTTGCCATGGGGAGCACAACGTCGCTTGCCCGCTCGATGCACCCGGGGGCAGACGCGATTGAACCCAGGCCATTCAGCGGTCCTGTCCGGGCGTAGCATCGGGCTCTGGTTCCGTCCGATACTCGTCAGGGAGCTTCTTGATGGCCTTTATACAGAAGAACACGCCCAGACCACAGATAATGGGTGCCAGTATGGAAATGATTATGTGGTCGCGCGTGGGATCTTGCAACAGCACAAGAGGTATCACAATCGCGGAGACGATTGTAATGACGATAAGGACCGAAAAATAGATTCGCCCGCGTAGCTCTTGGGGATGAGTCCAAGGTTTCATGTTGTTGCCTCCGTGCGACCTCAGCGGTGCCTTTTTGAGCCGAGCATAACTTGTCTACAGGAAAATCTGCTCTGAGTTCTCTACAGTGTGTCCCCTTTGGCGTTCGTCTCCTGACACTGTGCAGGAGCTTCAGGTTTGCTGACCGCGTCAGGCCGCAGGAGGGGCGTTTACCCTGGACGGTGAAAATGGGCGCACAGGTACCACAAGTGAAACGTCGATCTAGGGGTCCACTACCGTGGTGGGTGTTTCGAAAAACTAAAGCTTTATAAGACAGTTGAACAGGTGAGTGCTGAGGATCCACGCTCCCGTGCTTACGGGCCTCGCAGTATCTCAGAAACGTGTCTCCACGTGGTTCGTCCTAAAACGACCGCGGTACGGATCATTCGGGCTGTTGGCGGCGGTTATGCTCACTGCAATGCGGGATCGTTCCCTAGACAGTGGGGTCAACTGAATGAGCCACAAAGTCGGCATATTTTTGGCAGCGGCAATCCTGTCCGGCCTCTGGTATTTTTCCCTCGGATACGTCGACTCGGTCAGACTGGATCGCCTATATCAAACTATTTCGGGCTTCTGCCTCTCTGAGAGACCAGAGGGAACCATCTACGCCCCGGAAGGCGCACCGTCACTACCCAGCGGGGAGTACACCTTCGCCCCTCTAGGGCTCACCTGTGAATACGTCATGTTTGACGGCTCAACCACGCGAACGAACTACCCCAGCTACGGTGCAACTGTTGCCGGAGTACTCCCCATGGCAGTGACCCTCGCCTGGTTCAGCACCGTCCTCCTGAACCATCGGAGGACGCGCGTTGAAGGGCGGGGCGCCGCAACGACAGGAGATCCGGAATGATCCTGAGGTTAGGGGCGTTCCTGCTCGCCCTCGTATTGTCCATTGGCGCCTATTTTGTGCTGGCCTACCTGAATGGAGCCGCCCTGGCACACCCGGGTACAGGCATATCCGGCATCTGCCTCGATGAGCGGCCCGAGGGAACCATCTACGCCCCCGAAGGCGCGCCGTCCCTGCCCGCCGGGACCTTCACGACGTTTCCCTTCGGCATCGAATGCGAATACATCATGGAGGACGGCTCCACCATCCACACCGCGTACCCGCACTATCCGCCCACGGTCGCTGCGGCGCTGCCCCTGGCTGCGACCCTCGCGTGGGGCGGCTGGCTTCTCCTCCCGCCCCGAAAAACCAGAGGCAAAACATCACGCTGACAGCCCGTCCGGCAATATCCTGAAGCTCTCGTTACATAGGTTGATTTTCTGCCCCGATACTGAGGTAGCGGTACACCGTGGCCCGGCTGGCTCCGATAATTTTTCCAATATCGGCCGGGGCGAGTCCCTGGGCTCGAAGGTCCTTGGCGCGTTTGACCTTGGCGTGGTCGGTGGTGATTTCCCGCCTGCCGGCTTTCCGCCCGTGTTCCGCGGCGGCGGCCATACCTGCCCTGGTGCGCTCGGCGAGCTGGTCCCGTTCGAGTTGCGCGAAGGCCGACATGACGGTGAGCATGGCTTTGCCCATTGGGCCGGTGGTGCTGATGCCCTCGGTGACGCTGCGGAAGTGCACTCCCCTATTCTCCAGGTCATCGATCAGGGCCAGCAGGTTTCGGGTGTTGCGCCCGAGCCGGTCCAGCTTCCAGACCACGACCTCATCACCCTTCCGGAGGTGGTCGAGGAGTTTGTCCAGTTCGGGCCTACTGGCCATCGTGCCGCTCACCCCATGGTCGGTGAAGATCCGGTCGCAGCCGGCCGCCTCCAACGCTGCGTGCTGCAGGTCGGCGTTCTGATCCAGGGTGCTGACCCTGGCGTAGCCGATACTTCCCATTTCCTGCTTCCCACACTCATCAAAGGCTGCCTTCTGCTTTGTTGAGAATATCGCGCGTGAGACACATTGCTGAGACAGAACCTGCTCCCGGAATTTCGCGTCATTGCTGGGTTCGCCCGATGCGCTGCAGAACCCTGCCGGCCGTCCGGTCAAAGGATCCTTTGCTGAGACCACGGATGACTGGTCTGTGGCCTGCATGAGCGCACGGTCGCCGGCCCCCAAAAACTTGTCAGGAAGGCACAGAGGGTACGGAAACAGGAGAGGGGACTCCTGCTCGGACCGTCCTGAGGCTCACCCCTTGAAAGGTTGCTGGGACTTCCTCACGTTCTTACTCGCCTTCTTGTAGCCCTGCTGCACGAGAAGCCCTTCAATCGTTCGGACGATTCCTGCAGGCGCTACGGGACTGCAACGGATGCCGCGAAGGGGCAGGGGTTCGTTCTGGTTGTCTGAGGAGGTTCGTATGTACAGGACCGGGACAATGCTGTTCCTCGCGTGCTCGTAATGAACCACGCTTTCGAGGGGTGACCAGTTGGTGGTGATGTAGCGGACCTCTCTCTCATCCTTAAACGCATTGTCTTTCATAGTCGAAGCCACGATAAGGATGTGTCGCCGCAGCTCAGCTACGAGGAACGGGATGTCATCTCGATCAGTCCGCATGATGTCCTTGATGGCGTTCTGGACGAACTCATCAGCGACCTTCTTTTTCTTCTGGGGCGTGTAATGGACTCGATACCACCCACCGATAGGTCGAGGGCTGTCCTGGTCCGCATCATCGTCATCATTATCAGCATCGAGCACGAGTCCCTCAGGGGACAGCTCAACCTTGGGGTCGAAGCCGATACCGAAGCCGTCCCCGTTGGCGTAGTTCCGGAATAGCGTAAGAGAATCGTCGTCTGCCGAGGCACTGATGATGTAAATCTCGTTCATGGCATTCCTGAAGTAGTCCTTGTTCAAGACCTCCTTCAGCGTCTGCTTGACCTTCTTACGGGTTGCGTCCTTGATCTTCTCGCGGATTGCCTGACCATCCTCATCAGCTTCCTCTCGAAGCCTGTCCTGGGCTTCCCTAAACGCCTGCTTGATAATCCTGATGCCATGCGTAATCTCGGAAGCATCGTTGAGGTTTTGTGGAGCCGACGACCACACGTAGCCTTTGTTTAGAACCTGGAGGAGCACGTATCCGCTGGTGTAGTGCCACACCGTTCGGTTCGACGTGTATTTGAGCCCCTCCGAGGTGGCAAGGAAATCCTGCGTGCTACGGGCGAAGCCGGACTGCAGGATCGTCCCGAACAGTCGCCCCCACTCCTTCCGTTGCAGGGCAAAGACATCAAGCGTTTTCAGCCAGTTGGACTCCCTGAGGACGCCTTGCAGCATGTTCTGGTTTGCCACACCGATTGAGCTGAGATCTTTAAGGACAGACACCGTTTCCAAGCCAAGGGGATTGACCTTCTGGACGCCAAAGCCCGGAACCTTGAAAAGATTTTCCATTGCCGGCAGGAGAGGATTCACGGCTTTCATGCTGACGGCGTTGTAGTAATCCTGCAGGGGGTTCAAAACCCTCCGAATCGTCTCCTGCATCTCAGCGGCGATAGGAGCACCAGGTGACAGTGGCTGACCTGGCTTATCGAGGATCTCTCGGATGGAGCGGCTGTTGCCAGCTGCCTCCTCGCCCATCTCGCGAACCATTGCCGCGAGAGGGGTCTCGTCCCCTTCCTCCTCAGGGCTGTCGTCTTCCGAGGATGCGACAGGCCCAGGGGTGCTGTCCTCTGGTGGTTCGCTCGCTTCCATGGGATCCGTCTCGTCCTCGGAATCTAGCTGCTTAGTCTCGTCGCTCATATATTCATCATTCCAGTCACTGCTGACAAGGGCTGTCGGTTGGCATTTCCGCTGCCAGCCGGCGGAGGCGGCAGCGGCCAATGCCTCATCCGTCTGGATCATGCGCTCCCTAGATATGCGAGAAACCAGCTAAGGCGCAGCGGAGACCTTCCTCGACAGGGACAGCCATCACCTGCAATTCCGTATCAGCCGTGACGAATGGACCACGGGCCAAAAGCGCTGAGGAATTCCCATAGGCACCACTTCCAGGACGGTGCTGGCGGACAACCGGCGGGGACCGGGCAGTGATGCACGATGTCTAGACCTCCGCGCACATCCGATGCAAAAGCCAGAAAACGACCCCAAAACAACACGTTTCGAGGTGTTTTGCACAGTTGCGTTTGGGTGTACCCCAACGCCACACCTCGCGGTGGGGGCAAAACCCATCTGAGTACGGTAATCGATCGCCGCACTTTCGCACATGGCTTCTGCCACCTCCTCAGAACCCGTTTAAGCCCTCGATGTCGTTTCTCACAGTCGTCTGCGCGACTTCCCAAAGTCGCCTGCACGGGCGCAGAGCGACCGCCTTTCGGACCCGCTGCGCAGGAAGGGTCAGCCTGGCCCTCCTGCTCTTGTCTGCAATTTTAATGGCGATACTGTTGCGTCATGACAAACTCCTACGACCAAGGCGATCTGAATATTTACGGTGCCGAGGACGACTTCGAGATGGACACCATCCTCGATGCGCTAGACAAGGCGACATCGTCGACAACGCCCGACTCCGCTGAGCCTGCGGGCAAGGACTGGAGTCGGCTCCTTGCGGTGCCGAGACGTGCTGCAAGTGGTCTAACCCGCGCAGATCTGCCGAAAGAGCCGGGGGTTTACCTGTGGTCACGTGGTGGGGCGCCGCAGTATGTCGGTAAGGCGACAAGTCTGCAGAAGCGGCTCTCGACGCACCTTGGCGAAGGTGTGAGCCTCGCGGGATCTTCGTTGCGTCGGAACGTAGGTGAACTGCTGTTTCAGATCCCGCCCAATGTCACGGGCAATCCGACCCGGCAGAAAGTGACGACTGGGCAGGCGACAGCGATTCGGAGCTGGCTGCTGGGCTGTGACGTCTCCTGGCTTCGAGCGCATACTGAACATGACGCTGCCGCGTTGGAGGCTCGGCTTCGGCATGTATTCCGGCCGCCGTTGAACCGGGTGTAGCCACCAAGCTACGGACAGCGAGGCCACCACGGCCATCCGCGCCTATGGACTCCTTTCATGGGCTCGAGCGACCAGTATCTGGCAGTCGAAGACCTGCCAGGCAAATTCATTGATTCGCTCTGCAAGCTGTGCCAGGTCCTCGACTGTGAGCGTTCGGTCTGGGTTGCCCCGCGGGCTACGAAAGGTTGCGGCTCCTGCACGCGCTGATGTACCTACCATGGCGTGAATCACCACGTTACGTTCTTGAAGTAGTTTTCGGACCTCATCCAGGACCCGATACACTTCGTTCCGCTCGTCGGGCAGCAGAACAGCGCTGTCACGCACCAGCTTCCGACTCTTCTTCACCGCGTCAGAGCCGGAGAGAGTGGCGTTCTTCTTGTTCGTGGCAGAATCGGTGCCTTCCAGAAAGCGAATGAGGTCCACAAGATTCCGCTCCGCCATTGCGGCCCAGATTGCGATACGACCTACAGCTGCCTCCCCTTCAGGGGTCAGCTGTGTGGTCTTCAGAATGCTCTCAGCCATGATGTGATCGTAAAGCCATCCCAGCTGCGGGCCTGCACCCGGGTGGGATGCTTGCGCCATAGTCATCGACCTCAGTCGCCGAACCGGTCGATTCGTGGAAAGCCATGGCAGATAGCCGCAACGAAGCCATCGAACTGGTTCACCGGGACTCAGCCAAAGCCGAACGGCTCTATCAATTCCTGACCACCGCCCGAACAGGCAGGACGAAGTCCGCCAACTGCTCACTGAGCCCGAAATCACGACTACCCCTGGTCACATAACCGCGAACCGGAACGTTCACGCACCGTAGAACAAGTGAACACTCACGTGACAATGAGCGGGTTTGTCTCTTCAGATTTTCCGATTGTCCCGTAACCGGTCGTCTCTGAGGGCTGGGCAGGGCGTCTTTACTCGCGGGGAACATCTTGACTTATTGAAGTAATTTGACAATGACTTGACATTTTGATACAATAACTAGTATAAGGGCAAGGGAGAAAGGTTCCCCACCGGTTCGTGACCGGATTGTTCACTAACCGGAAGGTCGAGGGTTCGAACCCCTCCGGAGCCACTTCATGGCTCTGTAGCTCAGATGGCAGAGCGTCCGCTTGATTTAGATTGGGCAAGGGAAGAGAGTTCCCCACCGGTTCGCGACCGGATTGTTCACTAACCGGAAGGTTGGGGGTTCGAGTCCCCTCGTCTCCACCATCATGGGGACGTAGCTCAATTGGTAGAGCGGCTGTCTAACTTAGGGCACAGGAAACATGACCCTGCTGGTTCGTGACCGGATTGCTCACTAACCGGAAGGTCGAGGGTTCGAACCCCTCCGGAGCCACTTCATGGCTCCGGAGCTCAGATGGTAAAGCGTCCGCTCAATTTAGGCTGGACAGCTCCAAAGCTCTCCAGCCTGATGGACCCTCAAGAGTGCCGTAAGGCAATGTCCGGCTAACTTGACAGTCGTCAACTCCGCTCAGGCGCTCGGGCGCATTAAGCGTCCCCGGATGGAAGCTGACCTCAACTGCGAGAAGGCACGACGGGCGGCGATTCACTTCATGCTGCCTCACGTCGTGCCTCCTGTTGCATTGAAGCTATCCCTTTGGGGGGTTGGGATCGTTTCCGTAGGAGTTTTTCCCGCCAATCCGTCCGTTGAGATTACGGATTGTGTGTTCGACTCCACGATCACGGGCCATGTCACGTCCGACCGCTTGTTGTTCTGCTTTCGTGCCACCCGTGTGGGCGGCCCGAGAGCTTCCCTCGACCTTGGACTTCCACACGCCGTCTTCGTTGTATGTGCTGATGTCACCTTTAGCCATACTGTTCACCTCCCTACCCATTCTTGATTTGACCGGTCCAGTGCGCTTCCGTTCGCGAACGGCCGCCAAGCTGACGAGGTCCGTGGAACTAGACGCCTCGGGGCTCCAGTCCATCCAGGTATGAAAGTACTTTCTATCCAACCCGCTGCAGTGAGCGGCATCACCGACTAGGTCGGCTGAACCGGGGAATTGCTTAGCGATTGCGCGCTGAACCCAGACTGCGGATTCATTTGCCACGGTGACAGGCTCATGCTTGTTCCATTTGCGCGCTGAGATCTGTTTGTAGAGGCTTCGCGCCTGGTCGTCATCAATAACTCCGAGTTGCTGGAATCGAACGACGAACGCCTTGATGGAAAGCCCCCACTTCTGCTTGAGACTTGCGAGGTTGGAGAGAGTGACTCTGCCTCCTCGAGCAGCGAGATCATCGACTACGGCGTCACCTGGGGTCAGAAATGCCGACGCAAATCGGTGAGCTTCACGTTCCATCTTTGTTGCTGCCGCGGGATTAGCCGGCTGCGGGGACGCATGGTGTAGAACAAGATGGCCGAGCTCGTGAGCTACGGTGAATCGTTGGCGGTCACCTGGAACAGCATGCTCCAGGTTCACCGAGGACCTACTTACACGAAGCACGGGCACATCGTCCACCCGCATCGACATGCCTAGGTGGCGACCGAGTTCACTGTCCATGGGAAGGACAAGACAGCCAAGCCGCTCTGCAGATCGAATTGCGCTGTCTACGATTGCATGTGCGGACAACCCTGCGCGGGTTCTGATCTCGGCAGCAAACCGTTCAATGGCGTCGTCGTCGTTCAAATCCTCATCGAAATAGAGGAGTGAATCTGGGACGCGCTTGAGCGAGAGATCCTCTATGGCTTCGACGGCGGTGACGATGTCCGAAGACAGTGTGTCGACCAACTTCTTCGGCGCATCTGCGTAGGCGCGCAGCAACGGGCGGGTGGTGACGGGTTCAGCTCGACTACGAAGGAGGTAGGCCTCCGTCACACCGAGGGTATGGGCAAGCAATGTGACATGAGCATGGGGCAGCGGCAGCGCCCCAGTCTCAATCATCGACACGGTGCCGGACGCAATTCCGATGCGATCAGCTAGTTCGACCTGACCAAGTCCGGATGCTAAGCGCAACCGTCGAACTCGATCTCCAACACTTTGAATATCCATTACCCTAACCGCTCTTCAAATCCGTACAAACGCTCGATCATGCGGCGCCCGAAGCAGAGTCGTCGGACTCGGCCTCGTCAAATCCCGGAAGGACGTCATCCACCGCGGGTTCAAACGAGCCACCGCCGACAGGGCCCCGTCCCCCGAGGAGCACCGCACGTCCGAGGATGAGTTCGCCCGGGTTGCCCTCGACTACACCAAGGACCTCGGCAAAGAAAATGTCACCAACCTGATTAGAGCTAAGCGTGTAACCAAGCACATAAGGTATTTCGACAAACAGAGTGTCCTCGTCGACATCTCCCCATGTAGAAGAACTGTTCGTTACAACTTTGTAAGTCCCGTCCGCTCTTGCTTCCGCCTTCTTCAAGCGGAAAACACCGAAAGCGCGGCCCAGATCGACGCGGAACTGCTTAGCACCCCATGCTCCTGAGTCGAGGTCGAACCCCACCCGGGATGCGCCAGTCACAAACGCCTGCGCAACGAGGTCACGGCTCAGTGAGGAACGGCTGCGGCCGGATCCGCTGAACGCCGAATCCTGAGCCAGTGCCGAGTCCACATTGTGGCCGCGCTCCTCGTACACTTCGCGGATCTCGAACGCGATCTGCTCAAGCATCTCGCCGACTGCCTCAGTAATCATGTACTGAGAATATTACTCCAAATGTCACATTGTCAAAGTACGGCCTGCGTGACCATGTGATTGTGTGCCGGCTCGAGCCTAGTAGCTCGGATACTAGCAGTAGCTGCGGCGAGTTCTTCGCTGTCGGCAGGCTCCTCGGCCTTCGCCTGGTTATAGTCCGAACGCCGGGTGCTCGATGCCAGTTCCACAATCACCAGGACGGACCATTGTCGCCGATGTGATCAAGCAGGTCCCGGATTCCGCGGTGCGAATGCCCCGCCGCCTCGGAGGCTCCATCCTCCAGCGCCCGCTCGCCTCCGGAACCGACGCCGCGGGCAGGCCCCGGAATGGCGCGGCTTGGGCAGGCTCCCGCCCGGTGACTTCAACGATCCGAACCCTCGGACTGCGACGGCATAGACACCTTCTCCAAGGTGTCCGCCAGCGTAGCGGAGGACGATGTCGTCATTGCCTCCGCGGAGCATGGCCATAGGTCAGTACAGCGGATCCTCTGCGCCATAGCTTGGCCGTCGAAAACTCAGGACTTTGAGAGCAGGGGGGATCGAAGCTTCTCGGTTCTGGAGAGACCGTCCGGAAATCCGATTGTGCCCATAACGAAACGGTAGGACCCTAATTCAGCTGGATGACTGCACCTCTTTTTCCTCTTCCATCCATGCATTGAGGGTTTGCACGAGGGTCGGCGTCCGTTTCTTGGTAGCACCCTTTCTGACCTCCGCGCTGTTCTGGGATTTCTCGTCCACGAATACCAGCGCTTGGTTTTGGAGCCTGTACACGTTCCTGACCCGCTCCCGCGCGAAGGTTCGTTTGTTTCCGGGCGGAGCTACGCTCGCGCGTTCAACATAGAGGAGGTTCAGCTCCCGCAGGTCCTTGGTTCCTCTAGATCTCATGGAGGGGCTGACAAAATACTGCTGGGGGAACCGCTCAGTGCTCCACCAAACCTCCTTTCCGTTCGTTTCCCCAGGTCTGGCGTCACCCGACCGTTCTGCCAAGAGAATCAGCAACATCGTCAACGCAGACGCCGACATCCGCTGGATGAAGCCTTCGGTCCATAGGGTCGTTGGAACCTTGAAATAGATGTCTCTCCGCAGCTTCGTCGATGCATATGCGGTCGAGGGGAGGGCGTAGGGGGAGTTATCTCCTGATTCGTCCAGAAGGGTGATGACTGATGGTTCGCCTCGGCGCGGCACCACCGATATCAGCTTGCAGTCCTCCAAAGTTTTGATCGCCTTCGCGATGCGGCGGGCACCTTTGAAGTTTGGGTCCTCGAGTCCAAGGAGACTCGCCCACACTCTGGCAGAGATGTCGGTGTCAAAGTCGCCGCCAGAGCAGCGCCAGACGAGAGCGAGGTACAACTTCACAATTACACCGCCTCCCCGCCCGCCTCGTCTGACAAGCTCAGCAAGAGGGGGCGGGCTGTCAGCCCCCTGTTCTGCCCTGACGAAGCTCTTGCGAATCGGGATGGCCTTACGTCGCCCAGAGTCCTTATCAAGCGCCTCAGCTAGCGTTTTCGAGGCCTTCAATAGCTCCTCAGACACCTCTTGTGCGCCTGCTAATGAGGCGCTTCCTTCGTTGCCTTCCCCGGTACTCAATGAAGTCCTCCATACTTCTCCAGTTAACGACTGGGTTAATCATCAACTAAGACTGCCTTGCCTCACGTCAAGTGTAGGGGCAGCATGGCAACTAAGGGTTTTTTGCACAGGAGTGCCCAGCATTGGCAGGGGTCCTGGCGTGCGGGCCCTGATAGAGTCATCCTATCGAGTTCCACTTAGGTATTTTGCAACAGGGACTGGGTGCGCGACCCCCGTATCGTCACGCATACCAGGTGGCCTGGATCGGTTGAGCATCGGGGCCCACTCCCAGATAGCCGACGGACCAGCAGCGCCGAAGTCAGCTCGTAGTGCCAATAGAGCTCGACCTCTACCCGGTAGTTGAGTTTTTCTGCGGAAGTACCAGCCGCTCGTCTGGAGCGGAAAGGGGCTTGCGACCGCAGCTCGGGGCATCAGGAGGACCCCCATGGGAATGGGGGTCCTTTTGCTTTAAGTGCTCAATCACCAGGCTGATCATCTCGACCTACCCGAGGCAGCTTGGCGCCATTCCAGTAAGACCCCTCCGATCCACCACATAAGAAACACCGAAGCCGACCCATCGTCCGTCCTAGTGCCCCTCAAAGACCTAGAACTCCCTAAGACACCCAATCGACGTTCGGGCTGGGACACCCGATCCCCGATACGACGGGACCTAATGCACGATACTCGCTCAGCATATTCAAGGGTGACGTTTTGTTGTCATACCGCCCGCTTAGCGCCGCACCTTCCGTGAGCGGCATGCTGAAGCGTCCTTTAATTGGCTCGCCGCCAACACGGATGATGACTGTCCCCGGCCTTGTCGAGCACAAACGCGACGCTCTGCTCAGCACGAGTCACCCCGACGTATAGCTTCGCCGCGGCTAGGTCTCCGAGGGGCTTTCCCCTCTGGATTAGCTCCTTCATCTTGTCTGTAGGAAAGATCAGGACCCGTTTACGGGTGAGGCCCTTCGAGGAACCAAAGTTCATAAAGGTCAGGTGATCGTGGCTTTTCCAAGAATTAGCACCCCAGCGGAGATTCTCGGGTGCAAACCCTTCGATGTAAGCTTCGACGTCTTCGGTTCGGACGAGAAATACGCCGTCATGATCCGTCGCGGTCGCATTCAATGACACCGTTTTTGGGAACGCCCAGACGCTGTCGAAAAGCGAATCGGCGAACGCAGCGATTTCAGGCCGGCACCGCCACGTTTCCGACCGGTAAGTGATGACCAATCTGCCGGCTGCCTCCTGGCTGCGGAACCAGTTCCACACCTGCATGTTCTTGTACTGCTTGTGCTTCCGTTCCGACGGGCTGGTCGTAATGACCGCCTGTCGGACGTCCCCGACCATTGTCAACGGAACCGCGGAGCGCAGAAGAGTATTCACGATCTCCAAGTCGTACCCGCCTAGGTCCTGCACTTCGTCGATATAGATATGATCGTAGATAGCCTCCAGGCGGCGCAGCGGGAGTGAGCGCGACGCCTCGATTAGGAGAGTTGCCAGGTGCGCGGCGTGAACTCCACGCAGCAGCCCTGATTGGGTGAAGTATCGACGCTGTGCTTTCAGCGGAACTCGCTCCTGATACAGGCTCTTGTCATCGAGCCCGTTGACGTCTTGACCCGGGAACATGAACGGGAGATAGGGGCGGATAAACTGGCTGATGAGGAAAGTAAACCATCCTGACACTTCAATGTCGGCTGTCGGTTTCGCTTCGTTCACTCGTCGACGCAGTTCCGCCTGATTATTGAGAGTGAACGTAAGAACGAGGATTCGCTGCCTTGGCGAGGCGGCCACGCATGCATCGACGATACCCTGTGTTTTCCGCGATCCGGCCACGGCCAGAACGAGTTCACTGGGCACTGACATGGATAAATTTCAAAGCATCGACGAAATATGGAGGAGGTGTAATGGTCGTTTGCGCCGAAAAGATTTTCAACGCCGCGTCGGTCTTGTTATTACCCATCCACGTCTCAAGGTTGGCACGGGGCGTTCCTAAAATAGTCCTTAAAGTGTCGGCTTCATTGACGTTTAGGACCTGCGGCTCGAGGGTTCGCCCACCTGCGCCGTCCCCAAAGAGCAAGACCCGGTCTTCGTTGAGAAGGTCGCCGAGGTCGGTGCGGATGTCGTTGATTTCGGTTTGGGACCGGCCATCGTTGTCGCTGAGGATAACGCAACGCTTGCCAACGAGTTTCGCTAGCTCGAGGAACCGGCGATGTGACAGCCCCCGCATTGAGAACACCTCAATACCGTCGTCCATAGGGCGACGGCGCCACCGATCGCGATAGAACCGTTCGAACAGGAGTTCGTCCGATGGCCCCTCGACCAACACCACCCTTTGAGCGAGAACGAGGCGGAGGGTGTCGAAGCCGGGCAGTTTTCGAAAGTAGTCGACAGTGTCTCGAGGGAGGTCAACGAATGGTCGGACGTCGCCGTTAGACACGAGCTGGAGCCTGTCGAGACCTAGTCGGTTGAGGACGAAAGAGCTGTGGGTGGCGACGAAGACCTGCTGGTCGTCGTGACTGAGCGTGTCGATGCGGTCCAGCAACACGTTCAAGTTCGAGTGTGAGAGGTGATTCTCGGGTTCCTCGATCATGACGGCGCCGGCTGCATTCGTGTGGCGGCGCATTGCGAGGACGATCTTCGTCACGGCTTGCTGTCCGTGCCCAGCCAAGAGGAAAGGGATGCCGTCGACGTGCGGGATTACACTGCTGTCCCACGAGGTGCGTGACGAGTGGTCCATTGCCAGGGCAACATGGCCTCCATCAAGGAGCTCGTCGCCGACGGCGAGTTTTGCGTTCACGTCACCGAGGTGTTCGGCGGTCATGTTTTCCTTGACCCTACGGAACGCCGCTGAAACCGTCGCATGTTCCTCATCGGTGAGGTTATCCCCAATAACCTGTCGCAGGTGATAGTCAATACCCGCCGTTGACCGGACAGTTCGGGAGTCGATAACAGCGACGGCGAGAGCACGCGGCCGCTGAGTCAGGTGGTTCCCTTGGAACGATCGCCAGTCGGTGCTGAAGTACTCCGTCGGTAGCAGTTTCGTTCCCTCTTGGGCAACGTACGCATCGAATTCGTCCCGGTACTCCGGGTTAAGTCGGATGCGAAGACGCACGCCGGGAGCGTGGTCGCTTGGCTTCTCGAGGTCATCGGCACCGATGAGAGGGGCGAACTCGGATCGATCCCGGAGAGTTACCTCGATGAAGATTTCGGGTGGCGGCGGGCCCTCCCCTCGAGCACGGGCCGCGAGGTACTCCGCCACGGTCTGGGCGTGAAACCAATACGGGTTCAGTTCTTCGGAAACCGTGCGACCGTTGACCCTGCCAGTCACCGCCATCCCTATTGCCTCCAGAAGAGTCGACTTCCCGGCCTGATTGTTCCCGACAATGACGTTGCCCATAGGGTGAGGCCGGAAGTCGAGAGTTTTAAATTTCCGGTAGCCGCGGATGCGAACTCTGGCAATCAAGTGATCCCCCAAAAAAGTGACCTAGCGAATCGCGAATGTTTCCACAATGAGTCTGGCACGGCTCGCTGACACGCTCGTGCGGCCCACCTGCGTACTTGATGTTCTGCCTAGCCTGAATTACCCGTGCGTGTTCATGAGTTGCGCTTGCTGCCTGTTACCGTTGCTGCCCGGCATCCCTGTCAGTCGTGCCGTTCGAATTGAATGCAGCCGCCGTTGCGGTGGATGGTGATAATTTCTCTTTTTTTGCGGGGCGTGTATTTACGCCGTGTTGGCACTTAGCTGGGATCTTGCGTGCGTTGAACGATCCGGTACACGGTGCTCCTGGCGACTTGGAAGAGTTCGGCGATTTCTGTAGTGGTGTGTTGTCCTCCCTTATATAGGGAGACAAGGTGGGCTTCCTGGGACTTGGAGAGTTTGGGTTGTTTGCCGCGGAGCCGGCCCTTGGCCTTGGCGACCTGCATGCCTTCGCGGGTGCGGGCGCGGATGAGGTCGGATTCAAATTCTGCGACCATGGCCAGCACGTTGAACAAGAGCCGGCCCACGGGGTCGGTCGGGTCGTGGACGTTCCCGCCGATGCTCAGCTTCACCTTGCGTTTGGTAAGGTCTTCGATGATGTCCCGGGCATCGGGCAGAGACCGGGCAAGCCGGTCGAGCTTCGTGATCACCAGGGTGTCCCCCGCCCGGCACGCGGCCAGGGCTTCGCGGAGACCGGGCCTTTCCCGGTTGGTGCCGGTCAGCCCGTGGTCGACATAGACCCGCTCCTCGGGGACACCGAGGGCGGTCAACCCGTTGCGCTGGGCCGTGAGGTCCTGATCATTGGTGGACACCCGCGCGTATCCGATGAAGTGTCCGGCCATGATCCCGAGTGTAGCGGTTGGGCTACCTTCACCGGGCATTTTTTCGGGCGGGGTATACGCGACTGCACGGCACCAGGTTCCATATGGGGTTTGTAGTGTTGCTCCAGTCCGGAAATAGTGTCGCGGTGAGGGAACGATAAAAGAGACGCCGTTCCAGAGCCTTTTCGTGAGGCGAGGTTCCCTTCCGCGCTGCATCGACACGCGGTAGTGGGAGGCGGGCGCCGGTGGTTGCTGAGGGGTGGAATAGTCGGGTGCATGGGCTCATGGGGAACAGGGATCTTTAGCAATGACGACGCCGCGGACATTCGAGGCGAGTACCGAGACCTGATCGGCAATGGTCTGGCCGCGGAGGACGCGTCGGCGAAAATCATCGAGGAGTATTGCGTCGGTGATCCGCGCGATGCCGACAACAATGATGTCTGGCTGGCCCTGGCCGCTGTCCAGCACCGAACAGGGCACATAGCGAAGGGCATCATCGAGACGGCCCTTGGCATTATCGAGTCCGCGGAGGAGATCGAACGCTGGGATTCAGAGGACCGGAAGCAGCGGGCAAAGGCCCTGGCGAAACTGCGGGATACCCTGCAACAGCCGCCTCCTGCACCGCGGACAATCCGGACACGGAAAATCCCCGACACGTCTTTGGAGCCGGGACAGCACCTGCTCTTCACCGACCCGGTCACAGGATCGCGGCTGTTGCTGCGGGTGGTGGGCATCTATGAGCAAAATGGCCGGTACCCCGTGTACACGGTGCTCAACTGGGACGGCGGCCCCGAAGGCATGGAGAAGCCGCAGGATTTGCCGCCGCTGGACCGCAAACAGAACTTCCCACCTGACAAGGCTTCGATGAACCGCCCCTACTTCGGGTTCCTGGGACTCGGCCGGCTCAAGAAGGAAAACCTGCAGGTGCTCGAGGCGCAGGCCGATCCGACGGCTACCGAGAACCAACGGTGGGGACTGACCTTCCTGGGTTGGCCCGAGGTGGTCGAGTACGTGCACGACAATGCGGTCGTTTCTCCGCCAACGCTCCGGTCGGGAACATGTACCTGAACCAGACGCCCATCGAAGTCGCATGATCATCGCCGGGCTGCCACCGTCCGCCGTCCCGGTGAGGGATCGGCTTAAGGGCGCGCACACCACGCTAGGCTTCGGGCATGACTGATGAGAAGGAACACCCTAAACCGCTGTCATTGTTTATCGGTCTGCTTCTGGCAGGACTAGTTCTGATAGCGGTTGGGGTTTTCACGCGGGACACCATCGGACACCTAGCAAGCTGGCTAGTGATAAGCGCTGGCATCGTGATCGCCATACTGCCACCCGCGTTATGGCGTAGAGGGCGTAATCGTCAGTTGAAATAGCTCGACTCAA
Source organism: Arthrobacter zhaoguopingii (assembly GCF_009828605.1). Classification (NCBI taxonomy): domain Bacteria; kingdom Bacillati; phylum Actinomycetota; class Actinomycetes; order Micrococcales; family Micrococcaceae; genus Arthrobacter; species Arthrobacter zhaoguopingii. The sequence continues at coordinate 30,242 of NZ_WIAE01000019.1, forward strand.
AGTGATCAAAACGGTGTCCATTGAGGGATCCTCATACGCACCACTTGTAGAACGGTGTTAGCGAACAGTCGGTGGGACCGGGGCCGTGATGCACGGTGCCTAGACCTCTGCGCACATCCGTTGCAAAAGCCGAAAAAAGACCCTAGAACATCACGTTTCGGGGCGTTTTGAACAGTTGCGTTTGGGTGTACTTGGCGCAACACCTTGGGCGCCGTATTGACGCATGCCGGGGACACCTGTGCGCGCACGCTCATCGGGCGGAGTGAACGCACACTGCTGCACGAATCGGTTGACTGCTTCATGTCCAGTGCACCTTGCTCGCAGGTAAGGCAGGATGAGGAACATGGCCTTCTCTGCAACCGCGATCGTCGTCCTCATTGCATCCCCCGGTGATACCGCTGATGAAAGGGCTGCCATCCAGCAGCAGGTCAGCAAGTGGAATGTCAGTCGTGCTGAGCGTGAGGGTGTTGTCGCTATGCCCTGGTTATACGAGCAGCACGCCGTTCCTGTCTTGGGCGGACACCCTCAGTCCGTTATCAATGCGCAGGCAGTTGACAGGTCGGAAATCGTGATCGCTTTCTTCGATTCTCGTCTGGGCACTGAGACACCTGAAGCAGTTTCTGGAACCGCAGAAGAGATCAAGCGTGCACATAAAGCCGGCAAATCAGTTCATGTCTACTTCTCAACAGAAGACCTTCCTCGCTCTGTGGATGCGGACCAACTAAAAAAACTGGCCAAGTTCAAGGAGACTCTCAAAGCTGAGGGTCTTCTCGGCTCTTACAGCAGCCCGGAAAACCTCGCGAGCCAGGTTCACGCTGCACTTGATTATGACGTCAGCTCAAACCAATGGGCACCTTCTCCGACAGCTCCCGCGTCAGCGCCGTCAGGCGCTGAACTATCAGCCCGACATGAGTACCAGCGTGAGGCGAACGGCCAGGACACTCGAGGACGTCCGCGGTACCGAATCCTGATGAATGACCTCGTTATCGAAAACAGAGGAAATACAACAGCTTCGAACATTGACATAACGGTTGACGAAATCGACGGTCATTTCATGTTTGAGAAACCAGAGCCATTCGACCTACCGCCGAACTCCGAAGTTCAGTTCTCACTCATCGGAATCCGAAGCGGAAACGCACGCGTAACGATGACGTGGAACGAGGACGGGGAACCAAAGCAGCACGTTCAGTTGATCCGCGTTCGGGCGTCTGCATGAACCATTAGTCGCCACCATGCGAGCCCGGCACAACTCAGCTCGAGCACGAACCGTGAGGGGCCGTCCTACGGGCATGACCGTCGGAAATCTACGCGATGCGAGATGATGATTCCATGGGGAAAAAATCACGCAGGCCATCTCGCCGGAATCGTCACACGCTTAAATCGAACGGTTTTGGTCTGACTGTCACCGTTGGGGCCAGCCCGCGCATGAAGAGTAGTGGTCAGCCGGCACTGGATAACGAGTTGCGGCTATTGCGCAGTTCACTCTTATATGCGGATCACGTAAATCTAGTTGCACCCAGCGCGGCGTGGATGCGCACCTTCTCCCCGTTGCTCGACACAGATCCGGAGGATCCATGGCGAACGATCGCGGATCTACCGGCTGAGACATTGAAGCGCTTGGGAGTCGAGGAGGTGACGCCCCGACAATTCAGCGCCGCGATGCGCGTGCTAGGCGCTAGACCTGTTGATGACCCGTTGCGCCAACAGGCTGAGGCTCTGTGGCGGCCTGCGATCATCAAAATTAGGCAACAGGCGGTAGAGGTGTTCGACAGTGCTGAGGCGTTGGAGCTTGACATGGCGTTGGACGCAGGTTTTGTCACTCTTATCAGCGACGGAAGCCGCCTGGAGGACAGCACTGCTGAGCAAGTCAACTGGTTCCGCGACCGCCTCACGCAAGCACTGGCTGATCCCAGTTCATCGGTTCTTCTTGATCAGGTCACCACTGAGTTCCTGCGTGAAGCAGGCGGCTATGCAGATGGGTTGCCGGCGGTGGCTGATAATCGTTCCCGTCGGACAGCCGTTGGTGCGGGCTTGGTGGAGCGGCTACCCACCTTTCCGGATGCCCCGATGAGCCATATTTTGGAAGCCCGCGAAGAACTCGGCGAGGGCAGAGCGGCATACAGAGAGGCAGTTAAGGAGTTAGCCAGCAAGCTTCAGTCCTCGGCTCTGGATGAAACCCTTCCGAGCGAAATTGACGAATTATGGCACGATGCGGTTCGCCCAAAACTGGAAGATCTGCGCAAAAGTGCGACGGCGACGCGTGTGGGATCGGAGACAGCTAAGCGACTGTTCACGGAAGGTTACGGTCTGCCGACATTGCTGGTGGCTGTAGCGAACTTCACCGACCTCGCAGCAGCTCTTCCCACTCCTGCTGCTGCTGCAGCAGCCGCCGTCCGCGTCGCGGCCGCAGGTGCGCAGGAGGCCTTCCGAGCCCGTGCCACAGTGCGACGACACGACCTTGTATATCTGCTCGACGTCAATACGAAGCTCAGCAAGAAGACGGCACGCTAAGGGATCCCTGAGTGGGAATCACTGCGTACAAATGCTCCGGACTTTCAAATGCTCCGGACTTTCCAAGGAGCGAATATCTGCCGCGCTTCCACTGATTGCTGGCGTGTAGCGCTCAGGGTCAGAGGTGAGAACAAAGTCCACCACTAGATCGAGAAGCGAGGCGATGGCTTCGTCTGGCTGTCCCGCAGCATGAAGAGCGACCGCCGCTATACCTGCAGCCCTCGCCCGGCCAGGCGATGCATCCAGCCCTAGCACACCAACCACCTCACACCTCTGGCATCAAAGGCAATCGCCGTGAGTGCCGACTCACGTCCAGTCATATCGCACGTTGGATATGCACTCTTCCCGAGCACGTGCAGGGCCCCGGTGGCGCCGCTGACGGCAACTTTTCAAGTGTCCGTCATGCCGTCCCGACTCCCTGCTCCCATGAACTGGGAACAGATCTTGCCCTTGGGCCGGCAACTACGACGGAAAGAATTTCATGACCACCACCCCAGAAAGCAGCAACACTGCAGAAGCTGCCGACGATCAGTGGCTGACCCCGAAGGACATCTGCACCCAACTACAGATTCCAGAGCAGACGTTCTACCAGTGGCGGGTCAAACACCTCGGCCCCCGCGCGTATCGAATCGGAAGGCATCTTCGAATCAGCCGCACCGACTACGACTCCTGGCTGTCTTCTCGATTGGAAACCTAAATGTCTCCCAGGCCTCCTCTACCGCTCGGAACATGGGGGAAGATCAGCCGAAAAAAACACCCGAATGGCCGCTGGCGTGCGACGACAAGATACCGGGACACTGACGGCATCACCCGCACCGCGGAAGCCTGGGGAACCAGCGGAGCCGCCGCCGAGCGAACCCTTGTCACTTCGTTTCAAGATCGGCGGGCCCCTATCTCAAGTGAAATTTCCAGGACTACTCGGCTATCCGAGCTCAGCGATCTGTGGTTCGAAGAAATTGAGAACAATGGTCGCGCGGGCCGAAGGACCATCGATGGCTACCGTGACACCTACAGGCGTGTCATCGAGCCTGCACTGGCCGGACTCCGGCTGCACGAGCTGAGCACCGGCCGTATTGACCGGTTCCTCAAAAACGTCGCCGCAGACCACCCTGCCACCGCACGTCATTCAAAGATCGTTCTGACCGGCATGATCGGTCTCGCGCTCCGGCACGATGCCGTGCGCAGCAATCCAGTCCGGGATGTCGGACCCATCAAAATCGCCAGGAAAGACGTCAAGGCACTGTCAGTCGAAGACGTTCAGAAGCTCCGGACTGTCATTGACGAGTGGCAAAAGGACCCCACCCACCAGGGGCGGCCTCGCGCAGCAGACCTACTGGACGTTCTCGATATCTTCCTTGCCACTGGCGCCCGAATTGGTGAGGTCCTAGCTATCCGCTGGCAGGACGTCGATCTCCAAGCGGAACCGCCCACCATCACCATCTCGGGAACCGTCGTCATGGAGAAAGGCCGCGGCGCCTACCGGCAAGACCATCCGAAGACGAAAGCGGGCTTCCGCACGATGAAAGTGCCGCCCTTTGCCGTGCAAACACTCCAACGCAGGTATTCGGCCGAGCGGCCCAAGCCTGAAGACATGCTGTTTCCGTCCTCCACGGGGACAGTGCGCAGCCCCCACAACTTCCGCAGGCAATGGCGGGACGCCCGCGCGGGATCGCCCTACGAGTGGGTAACCCCGCATGTCTTCCGTAAATCGGTTGCCACTCTCATCAACCAGGAATACAGCTCCAGGCAGGCTGCAGCCCAACTGGGCCATTCCGGGACGGCAATCACAGAGAAGCACTACATCGCCAAGGCGACCGAGTCACCGGACCTCACGGCGACCCTCCAACAGTTCGGCGATGAGTCGCCACTCGGCCCGGATCATCTGTCCATGTGAATGTCAGCTACCACAACGAAAGTTCGGGACGGACGAAGCTCAACGCCACCGGCCCAACCCAACGTCGACGAAAGCGTGTGGTTTCCGTGTGGTTGAGCCTTCGCGAGAGAGGAGAAAAGCCCTTCATCCCGACGTTTCCGCAGGCCAAACGGCCTTCATAGTGGAGCTTAGGGGAATCGAACCCCTGACCTTTTCATTGCGAACGAAACGCTCTACCAACTGAGCTAAAGCCCCGACCCCCTCACTCTAGCGAATAGTTCCCGCTTTGCTCAAAGCCGGTCGGCAAGCGCCGCCCGCGTGCTCCCTCCGGGCTCCGACATCCGGTGCCGGCGGGAAGGTGCTCCGTGAGGCGGACGTGATGGGTGCCGTCGAATTTCTACACGTTGTAGAAATTGGCGAGAGTTGAATCAGTCCCCGCCGCCGACGACGGAACCCTTAGGCAGGTCACTGCCAAGCGCGAACGCCCCGCAGTGGGCCCCCAGGGGTGAGGTGTCGGCCGCCCTCCATGACCGCTTCACCATCGATGACTGGGTGCAGGTCTCCGCTCCGTTCGGGGAGGTGGTGCTGCAGCCCTCCGACCGGCCGCTCGTCCTTGCCAGCGCCGGCGTCGGCGTCACCCCGCACGCCGGGATGCTGTCCCACCTGGCCCGAACCAGGCCCACCGCTGTCGGTGGGGCCGGGAACCGCCGCGGGTTTCGTCGGCCCACAGGAGTAACCTGTGAACCATGCCCCGCGACGAATCGGTAACCGCCCAGCCGACTTCCGAGGGCGGGGACATCCGGCCCTGGCCCGCTCTATGGTCCCTGGTGATCGGGTTTTTCATGATCCTCGTCGACTCGACAATCGTCTCGGTGGCGACCCCTGCCATCATGGAGGGCCTCGGCGCGACCCTGGACGAGGTCATCTGGGTCACCAGCGCCTACCTGCTGGCGTTCGCCGTGCCGCTGCTCATTACCGGCAGGCTGGGTGACCGCTTCGGTCCGCGCCGGATCTATCTCGTGGGGCTTGTGGTCTTCACCCTTTCCAGCGCCTGGTGCGGGCTCGCAGATTCGGTCGGAACCCTCATTCTCGCCCGCGTCCTCCAGGGTCTCGGGGCCGCCTTCATGACCCCCCAGACCATGTCGGTGATCACCCGCATCTTCCCGCCGGAACGGCGCGGCGCCGCCATGGGACTGTGGGGCTCGGTGGCAGGCGTGGCCACCCTCGTCGGTCCGGTCCTCGGCGGCATCCTGGTGGACAGCCTGGGATGGGAGTGGATTTTCTTCATCAACCTCCCGGTGGGAGTGGTCGGGTTCATCCTTGCCTACCGGCTCGTGCCGCGGCTGAAGACGAACAGCCACCGCTTCGACCTCCTGGGCGTGCTGCTCAGTGCGGCGGGGATGTTCTGCCTCGTCTTCGGCATCCAGGAGGGAGAACTGTACGACTGGGGCACCATCGCCGGGCCGGTGACCGTATGGTCCCTGATCATTGCCGGGCTGGTCCTCCTGACGGCCTTCGTGCTGTGGCAGCGCCTCAACCGGGCGGAACCGCTGCTTCCGCTGCGGCTGTTCCGGGACCGCAACTTCTCCCTCGCGAACACCTCGATCACCGCCATGGGTTTCTCGATCACCACGATGGCCCTGCCCCTGATGCTCTACGCCCAGAACGTGCGAGGGCTCAGTCCCACGCAGGCGGCTCTTCTGCTTACGCCGATGGCCGTGGTCTCCGGCGTCCTTGCTCCATTTGTGGGCAGGTTCGTCCAGCGCAACGACCCGAAGCTCATGGCGGTGCTCGGCTTCGCCGGGATGTCGGCCGGCCTGTTCTGGCTTGGCGCGATTCTCACCCCGGATGTCCCACTGTGGCTGATCCTGCTTCCGGTCTCGCTTCTCGGATTCTCAAGCGCTGGCATCTGGGCCCCGGTCTCCCTCACCGCCACCCGAAACCTCGACCCTTCGCTGGCCGGGGCCGGCTCGGGCGTCTACAACACCACGCGGCAGGTCGGCGCGGTGCTGGGCAGCTCCGCCATCGCGGCGATGATGCAGGCCCGGCTCAGCGCCAACCTCGACGGCGGATCCGCGGACGCCGGGTCGGCCCTGCCCGAGGCGGCCCAGGCCGGCTACGCGCTCTCCATGGGGCAGGCCCTCTACCTGCCTGCCGCCGTCATCCTCATTGGGCTGGTGGCCGCGCTGTTCTACGCGCGGCCGCAGCAGGGCACCGTCTGGTCGGGCGAGGCCCTCAACGCCGCCCGGCGTCCCGCCCAGCCCGTGGACTCCTAGTGGTTGCCTGAATCAACCACGGTTAGGCTCGTGCCATGGCTGATGATCCGACAGAAACCCCGACTCCCGCCGACCCGCCCACCGAATCGAAGGACGTCAGCGACGACTTCGTCTCGCGCGGCCATACCTCGCCGTCGGGCCTGAAGTACACGACGACCACCGGGCGGCTCGTGCTGCGCCGGGAGGAAATCAAGGACGGCCGGGCCGACGGCTTCCGGCCCAAGGCCGAAATCTTCCTTGCCGCATACACCAAGGATGACGGGGAGCCCGACCGCCCCGTGACCTTCGCCTTCAACGGCGGACCCGGATCCTCCTCGGTGTGGCTCCACCTGGGCCTGCTCGGGCCCCGGCTGGTGGACGCCGGCGACGTCGGAGCGATGACCCCCGCCCCCTTCGGGCTTGTCGACAACCCCGAGTCCCTGCTCGAAACCAGCGACCTCGTGATGATCGACCCGGTCAACACGGGCTTCTCGCGCGTCGTGGAAGGGGAGAAGACCGACGAATTCCACGCCTTCATCGAGGACCGGGACCTCGTCGCCGAGGTGATCCGCCTCTGGACCACCCGCAACAACCGCTGGTTGTCCCCCAAGTACCTTGTCGGAGAGTCCTATGGCACGCTGCGTGCGGTCGCCGTCGCCGGCCGCCTGTTCGACGCCTATGGGATGGCGGTGAACGGCCTCGGCCTCATCTCCACGGTGCTCAACATGTCTACCCTGCGCTTCTTCCCGGGTAGCGACCTGCCCTACGCCCTCCACCTTCCCACGTACGCCGCCATCGCCCACTTCCACGGCCGCCACAACGGGCGGGGCCTGGCCGAGGTGGTGCGGGACGCCGAGCAGTTCGCCGCCGCGGACTTCGGCTATGCCCTCACCCAGGGCAACCGGCTCACCCAGGCCGAGTACGACGACGCCGTCGCCCGCCTGGGTGCCCTCACCACCCTCGACGAGGGATTCATCCGCCGCACGAACCTGCGCTGGGACTACTCCGAGTTCGCCGCCGAACTGCTGCGCGGCGAGGGCCTGGCCGTCGGCCGGATCGATGGCAGGTTCACCGCCCCTCCCGAGAACCTCCAGAGCTCCGGTTCCTGGGACGATCCAAGCATGCGGGCGATCACCGGGCCCTTTGCCGCCGCGATGAACCACTACGTGCGCGCCGAACTGGGCTACGAAAACGACCTCCCCTACGAGATCCTCACCGCCAGGGTGCAGCCCTGGAGCTACCGAACCTTTGAGGGCGCGCCCGTCGATGTCTCGAACGTGCTCGAGCGCCTCCTCGTCCACAATCCCGCCCTCCGGGTGCACGTCGACTACGGCTACTACGACGGCGCCACTCCGCACTTCGCCGCCGAATACGTCTGGGCGCACATGACCCTCAGCGACCAGGCGAAGGCCCGCTTCTCGCACCACTTCCATGAAGCCGGCCACATGATGTACCTGAACCCGGAAGTGCGCCGAACGCAGTTGACGGCACTCCGGGGTTTCGTGGCGAACGGTCCCTCGACGGACGATTAGTCAGTAGGATTAGCATCGATGCCGATTCCGGCACCGGACGAAAGGATAAACCGTCATGCTCAAGCGAATCCTCTGGGCGCTGGCCCCCATTGTGGTCTCCAAGGTGATGCAGAAGCGCAGCGGCGCCCAGACCCGCCGCCCCGGCTCGATCAACCGGGCCGACAAGACCCGCTACGGGAAGAACTTCGGCAGGTAGCCCGCGGCTCCCGGCCGCCCCTGGCAGCAAATGCACCCGATAACGACAAACGCACCCGAATTATCGGGTGCGTTTGTCGTTATCGGGTCCGTTGGGCGCCGGCCTCAGGCGAAGTGCACCCAGACGCCAAGGATCCAGGTGGTGCCGGCGGCGAATGCGAAGCCGAGCTCGGCCAGGATGCCCAGCCCGGTGGCCTTCAGGGCCTGAAGGCTCGAGGACAGGGCGGACCGGGCGTTGCGCTGCCGCTGGTATTCGCTGGCGAACAGCCCCAGCGCGAACCCCAGAAACAACCCCACCACGGGGACCGCGAACATCCCCACCACGCCGATGATCAGCCCGATCGTCACCGAGCGGCCCGGAATCTGCTGGCGTTTCAGGGTCCTTCCGGTCAGGACCAGCCCGGAGAGCAGGCCGGCCACAGCGAACAGGGATCCCACGACGAAGACCACCCATCCCACGGCGCTTTCGACGGCGAGGGCCCACAGCAGCAGCGATCCAACGATCAGCACGCTGCCGGGCAGCACCGGAACCACAACACCGGCAGTCCCCACCGCAATGAGCAGTCCGCTCACCACCGTCATCAACACCTGGAAGTCCATGTGCCCAGTCTCCCACCCGGGACCGGCGCGCCCCGACACGTGGAGTTCCACTGCGCGGCCTGCAATACTAAGGGAACTGAGTAATATTTGGTCTTGCAAACAGGAGGACGCATGAGTACGCCAGGAACAGGGGACACCGACGGAGCTCTGCGGCGCCCCCGCGGCACCGACCAGGAGCAGGGAGCGCACGCCCGCGGGAATGACGCGCAGCACTCCACCGGTGCGAGCAGCGTCGGCGAGGCGCCATCCGACGACACCGCGACCCGCGAACACACCCCCGCAGACCGGGTCGGCGACGCCGGGGCCGACGACACCGCCACCCGCGCGCACACCCGCGCTGTCCCCGTCAGTGCGACCAAGGACTCCGGATCCCACTCGCTGGATCCCGACGAGGATGCCCACCGCAACCGCGCCGACCGCCATTCCGTGGCCGACGACGCCATCCCGGCTGCCGCCGACCGCCGCGCACTTCACCAGCGCGAAAAGGAAGAGTTCGGCGGCATGAAGTTCGGCTCCGCCTTCTTCGGCTGGCTGACGGCCACCGGCATGGCGGTGCTGCTGACCGCCCTGCTCGCGGCGGCCGGCGCCGTTTTCAGCCTTTCGACGAACACCAACCTCAATGAAGCCGCCAACCAGGCATCCCGTGATGCCCAGACGGTCGGGGTCACCTCCGCGATCGTGCTGCTGGTGCTGCTGCTGGTCTCCTACTTCGCCGGCGGGTACGTCGCAGGGCGGATGGCTCGATTCGACGGCGCCAAGCAGGGAATCGCGGTGTGGTTGTGGGCCCTCATCATCGCCGTCGTCGTGGCCATCCTCGGCGTTATTGCCGGCAGCCAGTTCGACATCCTCGCCAACCTCAACAGCTTCCCGCGGCTGCCCATCAACGAGGGCGACCTGACCACCGCCGGGGTCATCTCCGTCGTGGTTGCCGCCCTCGCGGCGCTGATCGGCGCGATTCTCGGCGGCCTCGCCGGGATGCGCTACCACCGCCGGATCGACCGCGCTGACTACGACGAGCTCGGCCGCGGCTAGGCCGCCGAGACCTGCTTCGGCCTGCCGCCGGAGCAGCACAAAGCCCCGGGTTCCCAAGGAACCCGGGGCTTTTGTGTGCCTCACACCGCTGGGCGCTCAGCATCACGGCGAGGGCATCCCTCCGTTGACGTTGAGGGTCTCCCCCAGCACGAAGCTTGACTCCGCGGAGGCGAGGAAAACATACGCCGGTGCCAGCTCGACTGGCTGGCCGGCCCGCCCCAGGGGCGTGCTCTTTCCGAACTCCGGCAGGGCCTCCTTGGGCTGGCCGTCCGAGACCTGAAGCGGCGTCCAGATGGGGCCCGGGGCCACTGCGTTGACCCGGATGCCCTTGGGTGCGAGCTGCTGGGCCATTCCCTTGGTGAAGTTGTTGATCGCCGCCTTCGTGCTGGCGTAGTCGATCAGCGTCGGGGAGGGCTCGTAGGCCTGGATCGAAGTGCTGTTGACGATCGAGGAACCCGGCGGAAGGAACTTCAGGGCCTCCCGCGTAATCCAGAAGAAGGACTGGATGTTTGTCTTGTACGTGTGCTCGAGCTGCTCGTCCGTCAGGTCCTCGAGGGACTCGACCGCCACCTGTTTGGCCGCATTGTTCACGAGGATGTCGAGGCCGCCCAGCTGTTCGGCGGCCTGCTGCACCATGGATCGGCAGAAGTCAGGGTCCTTGACGTCGCCGGGGAGCTTCACGCCCTTTCGTCCGCTCTCCTCGATCAGCCGGATCACGGTGTCGGCGTCGGGCTCCTCCTCCGGCAGGTAGCCGATGGCGACGTCGGCGCCTTCCCGCGCGAAGGCGATGGCGACGGCGGCGCCGATTCCGGAATCCGCACCGGTGATCAGGGCCTTGCGGCCCTCGAGCCGGCCGGTGCCGCGGTAGGAGGTCTCCCCGCGGTCCGCGTGGGGCGCGAGATCACGGTCCAGTCCTGGCTCCGGCTGGTCCTGCTTCGGCGGAGCAATGCTTTCGAACCGCGTCACGGGGTTCTGGAAGGTGTACTGGTCGCTGCTTGCAGAATGTGGATTCATTTTTCCTCCGTCGCCGGTTGGTTCCCGGGCCTCCGAGGCGACCCGGACGAGGGCTCCGCCAGAAGCTAAGCCTGCTTACTACCTTAGGCCGCCCGGCGGGAGGGAGACAAGCGGCCTAGAAGACGGCGGAAAAGAACCCTGCACCCACGCTGAGGATCAGGGCCACGACGAGGAGCCAGACGATGGGGGTTCGGTACTTGGCAATGGCGCGCATAGCTCCCCAGTCTAGTGCCCGCCGTCCCGCCCGACACCACACCGGCACCCGCCTACCAGCCGAGTGGGGCAAAAGCAACCAGAGTGAAACAGCACACCCTTCGCACAGCCAGTACGCGTACAGTGAAAGAATCTGTGGGGCTCGCCCCAGTCGATGGCTGGGAAGCCGACCCAACCCCCAGGGATATTTATGAGCGTCACCGCCGCCGGCCGCAAAGTCCGGATCGCCAAGCCCAATGACGTGGTTGCGTCCTATTCGGTTCTGCTGAAGCAGGTCCGGAAGGAGGGGCTGCTGACCCGGCGCCGGCGCTTTTATGTCTCGGTGTTCGCCCTGCTCACCCTGGCCATGGGGGCGGCCTGGACCGGGTTCGCCCTGCTCG
>NZ_WIAE01000020.1:0-39669 GCF_009828605.1 Arthrobacter zhaoguopingii
ATGCTGAACTCGCCGACGTCCAAACGCTACTCAACATCCGCCCCCGACAAACCCTCCACTGGCGCAAACCCTATGACAAACTCAACGAACTGATCACCGGTGTTGCGCTAACAACCTGAGACAGCCGCCGGGAAAGCGTGGTGAGCTGCAGTATCGGCGCTGCTGGTGGGCCCGCGGCGGTGGGAGACGACGACGGCGGCAGGGCGCCTCCCGCTAGAACGGGTGGAGCAGGCGCTGGACGAAGCGCCGGGTCCGTTCGTGCTTGGGGTTGCGCAGCACCTGGTCCGGGTGGCCGCGCTCGACGACGACGCCGCCGTCCATGAACACCACCTCGTCGGCGACCTCACGGGCGAAGGCGAGCTCGTGGGTGACGATGACCATGGTCCAGTCCTCCTCGGCCAGGTCCTTGATGACCTTGAGCACCTCGCCTACCAGCTCGGGGTCGAGGGCCGAGGTGGGCTCGTCGAAGAGCAGCAGGTCGGGCCGCAGTGCCAGCGCCCGGACGATTCCCACCCGCTGCTGCTGCCCGCCGGAGAGCTCGAAGGGGTACTGGTCCTTCTTCGCAAGGAGTCCGACCCGGTCGAGCAGCTTCTCCGCATCCTGTACCGCCTCGGCCCGGCGGCGCTTCTGCACCTGCACCGGGCCCTCGATGATGTTCTCCAGCACTGTCCGGTGCGGGAAAAGGTTGTACTGCTGGAACACCATGGCGCTCTGGTCCCGCAGGGAGGCCAGTTCCCGGGGGGAGACCCGTGCGCCGAAGGTCACCGATGGCCCGCCGGCGAAGGCGACCGTTCCGCCGTCGGGCACCTCCAGACCGTTGAGGCAGCGCAGCACCGTCGTCTTGCCCGAACCGGAGGGCCCTACGAGAGCGACGACCTCACCGCGGCGCACGGTGAGGTCAATCGAGCGCAGCACCGTGTTCGTGCCGAACGACTTCTCGAGCCCCTCGGCGGTGAGCAGGACCTCGCCGGGCGCACCGGCGCGCCCCGGATCAGTGGTGAACATAGCGGTCCAACCTTTTCTCGAGAGCTCCCTGCCCTGCGGCGAGGATGAAACAGAACACCCAATAGATCAGCGCCGCCTCGAGGTAGAGCAGCATGAACTCCTGGCTGAAGGCGGCGATTTCCTGGGCCTGGCGGAACAGCTCGGTGACCAGGATCAGCGACGCCAGGGAGGTGTCCTTCACCAGGGAGATGAAGGTGTTGGACAGCGGGGGAACCGAGACGCGCGCGGCCTGCGGGAGGATGATGCGCCGCAGCGCCAGCCGCCGTGACATGCCGATGGTGTGCCCGGCCTCCCACTGGCCCTTGGGCACCGACAGGATGGCGGCCCGCAGGATCTCCGCGGCGTATCCGGCGACGTTGAGCGAGAACGCGATCACGGCGCTCGGCCAGGGCGGGATCACCACGCCGATGGAGGGAAGCCCGTAGAAGACGACGAAGAGCTGCACCAGCAGGGGAGTGCCCCGGATGACCGAGATGTATCCTCGGGCGATGCCGGACAGCAGCCGCCGGCCGCTGATCCTCATCAAAGCGAGGACCAGGGCCAGCGTGAGGCCGAGGACGAATGAGACAAGAGTCAGCGGGATGGTCCCGGTCAACCCGCCCTGGAGGAGAGGCCAGAACGAACTCCGGAACAGCTCCCAATCCACTTAGTCGTCCTTCCATCCGCGTATGTGCGCACGGCCGCGTCGAGTTGCCCGGCGGTGGGTTCCGGGTGGAGATTGCGGATCCACCTGCCGGTCCGCCGGGCGGCTCAGCCGCCGGCGGGCCCTCTGGGATTAGCTGCTGACGTCGGCGCCGAAGTACTTCGTCGAAATTTCGGCAAGGGTACCATCGGCCCTCAGCTCGTCCAGGGCGTCGTTGACGGCCTCGACCAGGTCTTCGCTTCCCTTCTTGAAGGCCACGGCGCTCTCCGAGGTGTCCTCGGTCTCCGCGGCGATCTTGATGGAGTCGTTCTTCTCGGTGTTCTGGTAGTCGAGGTAGGTCAGCTCGTCGTTGATCGTCGCGTCGACCCGGCCCTGCTGGAGGAGGGAGACCGACTGGGCCCACCCCTCGACGGCCTCGACCTCGGCGCCGGCCTCCTTGGCCATCTCGTACCAGTTGCTCGTGAGCGACTGGGCTGTGCGCTTGCCCTCAAGATCCTCGAAGGAGGTGATCTCGTTGTTGTCGGCGCTGGTGACGATCACGCCGTTGCTGACGGTGTAGGGATCGGAGAAGTCGTACTTCTCGGTGCGCTCTTCGGTGATTGAGACCTGGTTGGCGATCGCGTCGAAGCGGCCCGCCTCGAGTCCGGCGAAGATCGCATCCCACTGGGTCTCCTCGAACTCGACCTCGACGCCGAGCTTCTCTCCGACAGCGGTGATCACTTCGACGTCGTACCCGGTGAGCTCGCCGTTGCCCTCTTCATGGAAGCTGAACGGCTTGTAGGTGCCCTCTGTGCCGACGGTGAGAACGCCGGATTCCTGGATTTCCTGGAGGGTCGACGGCGCCGCCTCGGTGGCTCCGCCGCCTCCTCCTCCGGAGTTGGACGAAGCCGAGCACCCGGTGACGGCAAGGGCCAGCGCTGCGGCGGTGCCGAGGACGGACAGACGGAAGGTCATGGTGAAGTCCTTAAAATTCTTTGAGGGGGTGTCTGCGGGCGGCGCGGTTAACCGCCTTCTACAATGTGCAACAACATTGAACCCTGTCATTGTTCCGCGGCGGTGGCGACCCAGTGTGACGCCAGATGTCGAACTTTCCTGCGAACCCTTGAAAAAGCGTCGCAAATTGTGCCTTGGGCTAACTCCGGGAGCCGGGCAGCCCGAGCGCCTAAGCTTGTAGAGGCTGAACGGAAGGCACCTGCATGAGCATGGAAGGCGCGGCGTGGAGTTCCCTCTACCGGATCTCCACCGCCAAGGACCGCACGAACAAATTCTCGAAGGAAACGCTGAAGCGCATTGTCGCGTTTGCGGTGCCCTACCGGGTGAAGCTCACGCTCTTCATCCTGTTGTCGGTGGCCGCCGCGTTCCTCGCCGTCGCAACCCCGGTGCTCGCCGGGCAGGTCGTCGATGTCATCGTCGCCGACGGCGCCACCCAGACGGTGATCTGGCTCGCCGTCGTCATCGCCCTGGTCGCGGTGGCGGACGCCGCCGTCAGCCTGGCCACCCGCTGGTACTCGGCGAACATCGGTGAGGGTGTGATCCTCGACCTGCGCACCGCCGTGTTCAACCACGTCCAGAAGATGCCGATCGCCTTCTTCACGCGCACCCGCACCGGCGCCCTGGTGAGCCGGCTCAACAACGACGTGATTGGCGCCCAGCAGGCCTTCAGCGGCACCCTCTCCGGGGTCGTCAGCAACACGGTGGCCCTGGTGCTGACACTCATCGTCATGCTGAGCACCTCCTGGCTGGTGACGGTCCTTGCCGTCGTGATGCTCCCGCTGTTCCTGGTGCCGGCGCGGCGCATGGGCGGGAAACTCGCGGCGCTGCGGCGCGAGGCGGCCGACCACAACTCGGCGATGAGCACGCAGATGACCGAGCGGTTCTCCGCGCCCGGAGCGACCCTGGTGAAGCTGTTCGGCCGGCCCGACGCCGAGTCCGAGGAGTTCCGGGTCCGCGCCGCCCGAGTGCGCGATATCGGCGTGCGCATGGCCATGCTCCAGTTCATCTTCTTCACCGCGCTGATGCTCGTCTCGGCCCTCGCCCTCGCGCTCGTCTACGGCCTCGGCGGAACCCTCGCCCTCGGCGGGCAGCTCGAGACCGGCGAGGTGGTGACCCTCGCCCTGCTGCTCACGCGGCTGTATGCGCCGCTGACATCCCTGGCAAACGCGCGGGTCGAAATCATGAGCGCACTGGTCAGCTTCGAGCGGGTCTTCGAGATCCTCGATCTGAAGCCGCTGATCCAGGAAAAGCCCGACGCCCGGGAGGTGCCGCCGGGACCCGTGACCATCGAGTTCGACGACGTCCGCTTCGCCTACCCGTCGGCCGACAAGGTCTCCCTGGCCTCGCTCGAGGAGGTCTCCACCCTCGACACCCGCGGAGGCGAGGAAGTGCTCCACGGCATCTCCTTCACCATTCAACCGGGGCAGACCGTCGCGCTGGTGGGTACCTCCGGCGCCGGGAAGTCGACCATCGCGCAGCTGCTGGCGCGCCTCTACGACGTCGACAGCGGCGCGGTGCGCCTGGCCGGGGCCGACGTCCGTGACCTCACCTTCGCCTCAATGCGCTCCACCTTGGGCATGGTGACCCAGGACGGGCACCTCTTCCACGAGACCATTCGGTCCAACCTGCTCCTCGCGCGCCCCGAGGCGACGGAGGACGAGATCTGGGATGCCGTCCGCCGCGCCCGCCTGGAGCCACTGCTGCGATCACTTCCGGACCAGCTCGACACCATGGTCGGGGAGCGCGGCTACCGGCTCTCCGGCGGGGAGCGCCAGCGCATGACCATCGCCCGGCTGCTGCTGGCCCAACCGCGTGTGGTCATCCTCGACGAGGCGACCGCGGCGCTCGACTCCACCTCGGAGGCGGCAGTGCAGGCCGCCCTGACCGAGGCGCTGGAGGGGCGGACCGCCATGGTGATCGCACACCGGCTCTCGACCATCCGCAGCGCCGACCTGATCCTCGTTGTGGAGGACGGCCGGATCGCCGAACGCGGCACCCACGAGGAACTGCTTGAGCGCGGGGGCCGCTATGCGGAGCTGCACCGGACGCAGTTCGCGGTGCAGAAGAATGCCGCGCCGGACGAGGATCCCGAAGTGCTTAGCGGGGCGCCTGCCGCGCCGTAACCTCCGGCGCAGGCGGTGCGCCCAGCGCGGGGAGGACGAACTCGGTCAGCAGCGGGGCGAGGTCGGTCCGGCCCCCGGCCGCCGCCAGGTCCAGCCAGCCGATCTCCTCGATCTCCGCGGCTGGAACCGGGGTGCCCTCCAACGGGCCCAGGAACACGGCGGCGTCGATGAAGGTGTCCGGCTCGTTCGCCGCCGGCCCATACCAGCGGCCGAGCAGCCGAAGCCGACCCTCTGGCACGTCCAGGCCCAGTTCTTCCTGGAGTTCGCGCACCGCTGCGGCTCCGGCCGTTTCCCCGGGCTCGAGCTTGCCTCCGGGCTGCATGAACATGGTGGTGCCGCGCTTGCGTACGAGGAGGAGGCGCCCGGCGCCGTCGAGCAGGCACAGCGCGGCGATGGAAAGCACGTGGGTCATAGCCGCCTCGGGGGTTCGGGCAGGGCTGCCCCTTATTTCATCAAAGTGCCCCTGGCCGGAATCGAACCGACGACCTTCCCTTTAGGAGAGGGACGCTCTATCCTACTGAGCTACAGAGGCCTGCCGGGGCGGATCCACCCCTGTCAAGCGCTCCCAGCTTACCCGCTTCCGCTGCCGTGCTGAAAAGCTCAGGACCGTGCTGTCGGGCCGCCGGGCAGCGTGCGAATCCTACAGGGAGACCCTTCCCCCGTCGAGGTGGGGCGAAAGGAAGCGCTGATGCTCTTGTCAAATCCACTTTTCTGTACTTTATTTCGCCGTAACACGCAGTATGTGATTGCAGTCACGCCCGTTTCGGGGTTGATTTGAGGGATGAAAATTTCCCAGGCATTACCCCACGCCGTGGCCGAGGACGTGGGATGGCTCGCCGCCATCGATAACGCCATCAATGCGGCCTTCGAGCCGATCGCCACAGGCTTCTCGGCGGTCGTCTTCTATCCAATTACCATCGGGGAGGTCAGCTTCCCCGCCGTGGTGGCCTGGCTCATCGCAGCCGGTGTCATCTTCACCATCTACTTCGGCTTCATCCAGTTCCGTGGGCTCAAGGTCGCCACCGAGGTGATCCGGGGCAAGTATTCGGTCAAGGACGATCCCGGAGAGGTCCCGCACTTCCAGGCTCTGACCTCCGCGCTGTCAGGAACCGTCGGGCTGGGCAATATCGCAGGCGTCGGCGCCGCGATGGCCCTCGGCGGCCCCGGCGCCACCTTCTGGATGATCCTCGCCGGACTGCTCGGCATGGCCAGCAAGTTCGCCGAGTGCACCCTCGGCGTGAAGTACCGCGAGGTTCACGAAGACGGCACCGTCAGCGGCGGTCCGTTCAAGTACCTCCCCATCGCCTTCAGCAAGCTCGGCAAGGTTCCCGCGAAGATCCTGACCGGGATCTTCGCCGTCGCCATCCTCATCTTCGGCATCGCCGGCGGCAACATGTTCCAGGCCAACCAGACCTTCGCCCAGGTGCAGAACGTCACCGGCGGTGAGGACGGATTCCTCGGCAGCGCGGGTGCAGCCCTGATCTTCGGTATCATCCTGGCTGTCCTCGTCGCCGCCGTCATCCTCGGCGGAATCAAGTCCATCGGCGCCACCACCAGCAAGCTCGTCCCTGCCATGGGATTCGTCTACGTGACGTCCTGCCTGCTCGTGATCCTCGTGAACATCGGCCAGGTCCCCGCCGCCTTCGGCGCCATCATCTCGGGCGCCTTCAACCCCGCCGGCATCGCCGGCGGCATCGTGGGCGTCATGATCGTCGGGTTCCAGCGTGCCGCCTTCTCCAACGAAGCCGGCCTCGGCTCCGCAGCGATCGCCCACTCGGCAGTGAAGACCCGGCGCCCCGTCAGCGAAGGCTTCGTCGCCCTCTTCGAACCGCTCGTCGACACGGTGATCATCTGCACCATGACGGCGCTCGCCATCATCATCGCCGGCGCGCCAAGCCTCCAGGCCGGTATCGACCAGGTCCAGGCCGGCGACGGCCCGCCCGACGGCGTGACGCTGACCTCCGATGCGTTCGAAACGGTGCTCCCGTGGTTCCCGATCGTCCTGGCCATCGCCGTGGCGCTCTTCGCCTACTCGACGCTCATCACCTGGTCCTACTACGGGCTGAAGGCCTGGGAGTTCCTCTTCGGCCGCGGCAAGACCTCGGAAGTCATCTACAAGGTCATCTTCCTGTTCTTCACCGTCGCCGGCTGCGTGCTGACCTTCAGCCAGGTCATCAGCTTCGCCGACGCCGCCCTGTTCGTCTGCGCCTTCGTGAACCTGCTCGGTGTGTACCTGCTGCTGCCGGTCATCAAGCGCGAGATGAAGGAATACCTCGCCGACCGCAAGAGCGGCAAGCTCGCGCAACTCGGCATCGAACCCGAAGACATGCGGAGCCCCCGCTAGCAGTTCCACCCGGTCCTGCGGCCGGAATAGATTCCCAACCCAAAGCGCCTGCCGGCGGAGATCTGCCGGCAGGCGCTTTCCTGTCCGCCGAAAGCATGCCGGGGCGGTGCGTGTCAGCCCCACCGCCTAGACTGGTGGGCACCATGGATATGCTTTTCGACCCGTACCCCGCGCCCAAGAACCCAGGTTCGAAACAGCCACGGGGCGGGCAGGTCTCCGCGTCGTCCGATCCGGCACTCGCGCACAGCCCCGTCTCGGCACGCCCCAGCGAGGAGCGCGCCCGGGAGCTCCTCGAGGGGCTGAACCCGCAACAGGAGGAAGCGGTCCGCCACAGCGGCTCCCCGCTGCTCATCGTCGCCGGCGCGGGCTCGGGCAAGACCCGCGTGCTCAGCCACCGCATTGCCCACCTGCTGGCCACCGGCCGGGCGCGGCCGGGGGAGATCCTCGCCATCACCTTCACCAATAAGGCGGCGGCCGAGATGCGCGAGCGCATCGAGGCACTGATCGGGGACGTCGCCCAGCGCATGTGGATCTCCACCTTCCACTCCTCCTGCGTGCGCATCCTGCGCCGGGAGGCCGCGAGCGTCGGACTGAACTCCAACTTCTCCATCTACGACTCGGCCGACACCCTGAGGTTGATCACCCTCACCGCGAAGGGCCTCGACCTGGACCCGAAGCGGTTCGCGCCCAAGGCCATCCAGCATAAGATCTCCGCCCTGAAGAACGAGTTGATCGACGAGGAGGCCTACGCCGACGCGGCCGACCCCTCCGACCCGTTCGAGACCGCTGTCGCCGAGGTCTACAAGGGCTACGCCCAGCGCATGCGCTCGGCCAACGCCATGGACTTCGATGACCTGATCGCCCAGACGGTCTACATGTTCCGTGCCTTCCCCGGGGTGGCCGACTACTACCGCCGCCGGTTCCGGCACGTCCTCGTCGACGAATACCAGGACACCAACCACGCCCAGTACGCCCTGGTCCGGGAGATCGTCGGGGTGCCGGGGGAGACCACCGACGATCCCGCCGAACTGACCGTGGTAGGCGACTCCGACCAGTCGATCTACGCCTTCCGCGGCGCCGACGTCCGGAACATCGTCGAATTCGAGAACGACTACACCAGTGCCCGCACCATCCTGCTCGAGCAGAACTACCGGTCGACGCAGACCATCCTGAGCGCGGCCAACGCCGTGATCTCCCGCAATCCCAACCGGCCCGAGAAGCGGCTGTGGACGGCCGAAGGCAACGGCGAAAAGATCGTCGGCTATGTGGGGGAGAACGAACACGAGGAAGCCCGGTTCATCGCCGACGAGATCGACCGGCTCCAGGACGAGGAGAACCTGCGCCCCGGAGACGTTGCGGTGTTCTACCGCACCAACGCTCAGTCGCGCTCCATCGAGGAGATCCTGCTGCGGGTCGGCCTGCCCTACAAGGTGGTCGGCGGCACCCGCTTCTACGAGCGCAAGGAGATCAAGGACGCACTGGCCTACCTGCGGGTGCTGGTGAACCAGGACGACGTCGTCAACCTGCGCCGGATCCTCAACGAGCCCAAGCGGGGCATCGGGGACCGTGCAGAGTACGCGGTCGCCGCCCTCAGCGAGCGGCACCGCATCAGCTTCATGGAGGCGCTTCGGAGGGCCAACGAGGCGCCGGGGATGGCGACCCGGTCGGTGAATGCCGTGGCAGGCTTCGTCAAGCTCATCGACGACCTCGCCGGGGTCGCGGAGGGCTCGGGCGCCTCGGCGGCGCTCGAGGCGGTCCTTGAGCAGACCGGGTACCTCGAACAGCTGCGCACCAGCAACGACCCCCAGGACGAGTCCCGCGTCGAGAACCTCGCCGAGCTCGTCGCCGTCGTGCGCGAATACGAGCGCGACAATCCTGAGGGAACCCTCGGGGACTTCCTCGAACAGATCTCCCTCGTCGCCGACGCCGACTCGATCCCCGACGCGCCGGAGGGTTCCGCGGAGGAGGTCGAGCAGGCCGTGGCGGAGGCGCGGCGCCAGGGCGTCGTGACCCTGATGACCCTTCACACGGCGAAGGGCCTCGAGTTCCCGGTGGTCTTCCTCACCGGCATGGAACAGGGAATCTTCCCGCACCAGCGGTCGGCGACCGATCCGAAGGAACTCGCAGAGGAGCGCCGGCTCGCCTACGTCGGGCTCACCCGCGCCCGCCGCAGGCTCTACCTGACCCGCTCGGAGGTCCGCAGCATGTGGGGGCAGAGCCAGTACAACCCGGCCAGCCAGTTCGTCTCCGAGGTTCCCGACGAGCTCATCGAATGGAAGCGCGAGGGTGCGTCCCTGCCGGCCTGGAACGCCAGCCCGACGAGCGGCCCGCGCTTCAGCGGATCGTACTGGGGATCCGGCGCGTCCGGCTCCGGAGCGGCAGCGGCCTCCCCGGCCAAGGCCATCGGGCGCGTCCAGCCCCAGAAGGAGGTTATCTCGGTGGCGCCCGGGGACAAGGTCAACCACACGACCTTCGGCAACGGGACCGTGGTCGCGGTCGAAGGAGCCGGGGATAAGACGGTGGCGAAGGTGCGCTTCGGCGAAGGTGAAAAGCGCCTCCTGCTGCGTTATGCGCCGCTCACAAAGGCCGGATAAATCTCGATTTTCGCCTAACTTAATTTCAATTCTTTCTACAACTCATAGAAGTGTGGCCTTCCTCACGAAACGGGTAGTCTGGAAAAGGCCCCCAGTGCCAAGGGACTAAAGTTCCCTGTGTAAACCTACTTCGACGTAGAAGGACACTAGCCCGTGGACCTGTTTGAATATCAGGCGCGCGATCTCTTTGAGGCACACGGAGTTCCCGTGCTCGCCGGCATCGTGGCGCACACCCCTGAAGAAGCCAAAGCAGCAGCTGAAAAAATCGGCGGAGTCGTCGTCGTCAAAGCTCAGGTCAAGGTTGGTGGCCGCGGTAAGGCCGGCGGCGTGAAGGTGGCCAAAACCGCCGACGAAGCCCACCGCTATGCCTCGGACATCTTGGGGATGGACATCAAGGGTCACACGGTTCACACCGTCATGATCGCCCAGGGCGCCGACATCGCCGAGGAGTACTACTTCTCGGTGCTGCTCGACCGGTCCAACCGAAACTACCTCGCCATGTGCTCCGTCGAGGGCGGCATGGACATCGAACAGCTCGCCGTGGAGCGCCCCGAGGCGCTGGCCCGCGTTGCCATTGACCCGGGCGTCGGCATCGACTCGGCCAAGGCCCAGGAGATCGTCGAGACAGCAGGTTTCCCTCCGGAACTGCACGAGGGCGTCATCGCGACGATCCTGAAGCTGTGGGACGTGTTCGTCAAGGAAGACGCAACGCTCGTCGAGGTGAACCCCTTGGTGAAGACCGGCAGCGGCGACATCCTCGCCCTGGACGGCAAGGTCACCATCGATGAGAACGCCGGCTTCCGCCACGCGGACCACGCGGCGCTCGAGGATAAGGACGAGGCCGACCCGCTCGAGGCGAAGGCCAAGGCCAACGACCTCAACTACGTCAAGCTCGACGGCGAAGTCGGCATCATCGGCAACGGCGCCGGACTCGTGATGTCCACCCTCGACGTCGTCGCCTATGCAGGGGAAGCCCACGGCAACGTGCGCCCCGCCAACTTCCTCGACATCGGCGGCGGAGCCTCCGCTGAGATCATGGCCGCCGGCCTCGATGTCATCCTCAACGACACCCAGGTGAAGAGCGTGTTCGTCAACGTCTTCGGCGGCATCACCGCCTGCGACGAGGTCGCCAACGGCATCGTGAAGGCCCTCGAAATCCTCGGCGACGAAGCCAACAAGCCCTTGGTGGTCCGCCTCGACGGCAACAAGGTGGAGGAGGGCCGCGCCATCCTGCGCGGAGCCAACCACCCCCTGATCACCCTGTCCGACACCATGGACGAAGGCGCCGACAAGGCCGCCGAACTGGCTTACGGAAAGTAAAGGTTTTCACCAATGTCTATCTACCTCAATAAAGACTCAAAGGTGATCGTCCAGGGCATCACCGGCGGCGAGGGCACCAAGCACACCGCACTGATGCTCGCGGCGGGTACCCAGGTCGTCGGCGGCGTCAACGCCCGTAAGGCCGGCACCACCGTGACCCACGGCGACGTCACCCTGCCGGTCTACGGCACAGTGAAGGAAGCCGTCGCCGAATCCGGTGCGGATGTCTCCATCGTGTTCGTGCCGCCGGCCTTCACCAAGGACGCCGTCGTCGAGGCGATCGAGGCCGGCCTCGGCCTGGTCGTCGTCATCACCGAAGGCGTCCCCGTGCAGGACACCGCCGAGTTCTGGGCCCTCGCCCAGTCCAAGGTCGACGCCGACGGCAAGCAGGTCACCCGCATCATCGGCCCGAACTGCCCCGGAATCATCACCCCGGGGGAGTCCCTGGTAGGCATCACCCCCGCGAACATCACCGGCAAGGGCGGCGTCGGCCTGGTCTCCAAGTCCGGCACCCTGACCTACCAGATGATGTTCGAGCTGCGTGACCTCGGCTTCTCGACGGCCATCGGCATCGGCGGCGACCCCATCGTCGGCACCACCCACATCGACGCCCTCGCGGCGTTCGAGGCCGACCCGGAGACGAAGGCCATCGTCATGATCGGCGAAATCGGCGGCGACGCCGAAGAGCGTGCGGCCGAGTACATCAAGGCCCATGTGACCAAGCCGGTCGTCGGCTACGTCGCAGGCTTCACCGCCCCGGAGGGCAAGACCATGGGCCACGCAGGTGCCATCGTTTCGGGCTCCGCCGGAACCGCCCAGGCCAAGAAGGAGGCCCTCGAGGCCGCCGGCGTCAAGGTGGGCAAGAGCCCGTCCGAGACCGCACGCCTGCTGCGCGAGGTTTACGCCACGCTCTAGCTCTCCAGCCCTTCAGGCAGAAAAGCCCCGGACCGCTGCGGTCCGGGGCTTTTTCGCGTACGCACGCAGGAGGTGCCGTCGCCGGAGCATGCTGTGCCGCTCCCATGACACGATGGGCGCATGACAACGACGCCGGCGTCCGCCGGTTCCCGCTACCTCATCACCCGCAGCCGCCTGATCAAGGCGCCCGCCGCGCGCATTTTCGAAGTGCTCGCCACCCCGGCACTTCACAGCGTGATCGACGGCTCAGGCACTGTCCGCGGGGAACAACCCGGTGGCCCGGCCCGGCTTTCGGCAGGCGCCCGGTTCGGCATGAACATGAAGCTCGGGCCCCGCTACCGGATCCTCAACCGGGTTGTCGAATTCGAGGAGGGGCGCCGGATCGCCTGGCGCCACTTCTCCCGCCACGTGTGGCGTTACGTCCTCGAACCGCGCGGGGAATCCACCCTCGTCACCGAGCAGTGGGACGCCCGGCCGGTGCCCTGGAAGCTGGTCCTGCTGCTCGCGGGATTCCCGCGCCGGCACCCGGCGAGCATCGAAAAGACCCTGGTCCGCCTCGACGAGTACGTCACCGGGCGGCCCTGACCGCCGCAGGATGCTCCCCTGGGGATCCTCCGGCTGAGCGCTAGAGGGCGGTTGTGCCGAAGAGCATTCCCAACAGGTAGGTGGCTGCCGCGGCGCCCAGCCCGATGGCGAGCTGGCGCAGCGCGAGCCTCAGCGGGGAGGCACCCGACAGCAGCCCCACCACGGCGCCGGTGGCCAGCAGCGCCAGCCCGACGAGGACGCACGCCGTGACGACGGCGGCCAGGCCCGTGAGGCCCACGAGGTAAGGGAGGACCGGAATCACCGCTCCCGAGGCGAAGAAGCAAAAGCTCGAGGCCGCAGCGCCCAGCCCGGTGCCGACCTGTTCGTGGGCGTCCTCCGACGGGTCGGTATCCGGCTGCAGGGAGAAGCTCGGGTCACAGTCGCAGGCAGCGAGCCCCATGCGTTCCTCGGCGCGGTGCGTGGCGGCCTCAGGGGTCATTCCCCGCGCCCGGTACACCAGCACCAGCTCGTTGGCCGCAATGTCGAGTTCCTTGGAGGCAGTCAGCGTGACCTGCGTGGGACGGGTCGCCGACAGGAGCTCCCGCTGGGAGCGGACCGAGACATACTCCCCGGCACCCATCGAGAGGGCGCCGGCCAGCAGGCCGAAAAGGCCGCTGACGAGGATCAACCCGGTGGAAACCCCCGTCGCCCCGATGCCCATGATGAGCGCAAGGTTGCTGACGAGGCCGTCATTCGCGCCGAAGACTGCGGCCCGGAAGTTCCCCGAGAGGCGGTTCCGGCCGCGGGTCGCCAGCGCCCGGACCACCTCCTCGTGGATCTGCTCGTCGGCGGCCATCGCGCTGGTCGCGGTGGGATCGGCCGCATAGGGGGAGCGTCCTTCGGCCCGCTGGGCCAGGGCGAGGACAAACACCGAGCCGAACCGCCGTGCCAGCAGCCCCAGCAACCGGTTGCGCACCGAAGGGCGGACCGGGCGTCCCGCCTCGTCGCCGAGCAGCTTCAGCCAGTGCGCTTCGTGGCGGCCCTCGGCATCGGCGAGGGCGAGCAGGATGTCGCGTTCCTCGCCGCTCCGGCGCCGGGCGAGGTCCCGGTAGGTGGCTGCCTCGGCGCGCTCGTCGGCGAGGTACTGGCGCCAGCGCTTGAGGTCGCGGGGATCGTGCCCGGATTGAGCGGCTTTCACTGAATGCTCCTCTAAACCTGCTGCAGTGATCGCCGGGTAGGTGGAGCTCCGGCCTGCAACACGTGGACGTGTTCTGGCCGAAGGTCTCGCTCGCCGCCCTGTTGACGGTGGACTGCCGGGCGGCTCAATTGACGCCAGTATGTCGACAGGCCTCGCGGCACACCGGCCGCGGAGCTACTCCCCTTCGCTGCCGACAGTCTAACGTGTCCGCGCCCGACGTGTTTTCGACCGGTGGGCTGGTTGTCCCGATGCGCCGTTTCTCGGCGGCGCGGCGGGGAAGCACCAATCCGCGCACCGGATCGTCGAGAATACACAGGGGGCGCTACCGTGACGCCAGTGCGGCACGGTAGAGTCAGCAGGGTCAAAACAGGAAGCAGGCTTATGAAATCGGAGTTCTCCCGTCCGTGGACGGCGCGCTACGCGCCCGGCGTGCCACACGAGATCGAGGTCCCGGACGGATCGTTGTTCGACCTGCTCGAATCCGCAGCAGCCCGCCACGAGGACCGCACGGCGCTCGAGTTCTTCGGATCGGAGACCACGTACGGCCGGCTGGGTGCCGACGTCCTGCGCATCGCCGAAGGGCTGCGCCGGCTCGGAGTCACAGCAGGGGACCGCGTGGCCCTCGTCCTTCCCAACTGCCCGCAGCACATCGCCGCCTTCTACGCCGTGCTCCGGCTCGGGGCGATCGTCGTTGAACACAACCCGCTCTACACCGACCGGGAACTGCGCCACCAGTTCGAGGACCACGGCGCGAAGGTCGCCGTGGTGTGGGACAAGGTGGTTCCGCAGGTCCAGCGGCTCCCACAGGACCTCGGGCTCGAAGCGATCGTCTCGGTCGACCTCACCCGCGCGCTGCCGGCCGGAAAGCGCCTCGCACTGAATCTGCCGCTTCCCGCCGCCCGCCGCGCCCGGTCCGCCCTGACCCCGTCGGAAAAACTCACCGGGCCGCACCCTCTCCACCGCTGGGAAGGGCTGCTGGCATCCCCGCCGCTGGATCAGGGGCATCCCCGGCCCGCGTCCGGCGACACCGCAGTCATCCAATACACCAGCGGCACCACGGGAACCCCCAAGGGCGCCGTTCTGACGCACCGCAATCTGCTCGCCAACGCCGCCCAGGGCCGTGCCTGGGTGCCCGGACTTCTTGAAGGGGAGGAGGTCGTCTACGCGGTGCTGCCCATGTTCCACGCCTACGGGCTGACCCTGTGCCTGACCTTCGCCATGAGCATCGGGGCGCGGCTTGTCCTCTTCCCGCGGTTCGACGTCGACCTCGTGCTGCAGGCCGTCCGGAAGAGCCCGCCGACGTTCCTGCCGGCGGTTCCCCCCATCTACGACCGGCTCGCCGCGGCCGCCGAGGAGCGGGGGATCGACCTCTCGAGCATCCGGTTCGCCATCTCCGGTGCCATGAACCTGCCTCCGGAGACGGTGGTCCGCTGGGAGAAGGCCACCGGAGGGTACCTCGTTGAGGGCTACGGGCTCACCGAGACCTCCCCGGTGGCTCTTGGCAATCCCATCGGCCCCACCCGGCGGCCGGGCACCGTCGGCGTCCCGTTCCCCAACACCGACATCCGGGTCGTCGACCCCGATCGCCCGGACGTGGAGAGGCCGCCCGGAGAGGCCGGCGAACTGTTGATCCGTGGCCCGCAGGTGTTCTCCGGCTACTGGCAGAAGCCCGAAGAAACCGATGCCGTGCTGCTTGAGGGAGGGTGGTTCCGCACCGGCGACATTGTGAGCGTCGACGCCGACTCCTACGTCAGCATCGTCGACCGGATCAAGGAACTGATCATCACCGGGGGCTTCAACGTGGCTCCCACCGAGGTGGAGGACACCCTTCGAGCCTGCGGCCCGGTCACCGATGCCGCCGTTGTCGGCCTGCCACGGCCCGGCGGCGGGGAGGACGTCGTCGCTGCCGTCGTGATGGCCGACGGAGCGGAGCTCGACGAGGAATCCCTCCGCAAGCGCTGCCGGGACGGTCTGGCCGCCTACAAGGTTCCCCGCCGCATCTTCGCGGTCGACGAACTGCCCCGGTCCTTGATCGGGAAAGTTCTGCGGCGCGAGGTGCGCACCAGCCTCCTGAACAGCAAGCCAACAACACCTACCGGAAGACAGGCACCATGAGCGTCAATGCACCAGAAACGACGAATCCCTGGAAGGACAGCCTTGGCCGGGCCAGCCTGCGCTCTGCCCAGGTCCTCCTGATGCTGCTGCTCGCCGTGGTCACCGTCTACGCCCTGATCCAGGTGCGCCTCGTGGTGATCCCAATTCTGCTTGCCCTGATCCTTGCCTCGGCCATCGTGCCGCTCGTGCACTGGCTCCGCCGCAAGGGCTGGCCCGCCTCCGCGGCCACCGGATTCTCCTTCCTGCTTCTCCTGCTCCTGTTTGGAGGGCTGATCACCGGCATTGTGTTCGCCGTGCAGAACCAGGCCGGTGAGCTCGTCGACAGCGCCGTGCAGGGCTTCGACCAGCTCTATGCCTTCGTCGAGAACGGCCCGATTCCCGTTGACTCGGGCCAGATCCAGCAGGCCCGGGACGCGGTGGTCGACTTCGCCACCAGCAGCACCGCGGGCGCCGGGGCTTTGTCCGGCCTGAGTGCCGCGACCAACTTCATCGCGGGCGGCCTGCTGATGGCCGTCATCCTCTTCTACTTCCTCAAGGACGGCGAGAAGATCTGGGCCTTCATCCTGCGGGCGTTCAAGGGCAAGCGGCTCGTGAAGGCCCGCCGGGTTGGCTACAGCAGCCTCGCCGTGCTCGGCGGCTACGTCCGGGGAACGGCCATCGTGGCACTCGTCGACGCCGTGTTCATCGGCATCGCGCTTGCCGTCCTCAGCATTCCGCTGGCCCTTCCACTGTCCGTCATCGTCTTCATCGGGGCGTTCATCCCCCTCGTCGGGGCCACCCTGGCCGGGGTCCTCGCAGCCCTGGTCGCGCTGGTCTCCAACGGTCCCACTGCGGCGCTGATTGTGATCATCGTCGTCATCGTGGTGAACCAGCTCGAGGGGAACTTCCTCCAGCCGGTCGTCATGGGACGCACGCTGAGCGTCCACGCCCTGGTCATCCTGCTCGCCCTGACCGCCGGAACCATCCTTGCCGGCATCATCGGCGCCATCCTGTCGGTGCCGGTGGCCGCCGTCACCTGGGCCGCGATCAAGGCGTGGAACCAGGAGGAGGACGACGCGATCACCGATACGGAAATCGTCAAAGCCGAACAGGCCACTGCCCTCGATGAGAGCGGGCACGGCCTGAGCACTCTCCCCAAGGACGACCCCCAGGCCGTCGAGCTGGCCGAGCTCGCGGCCGCCAAGCGCTCCGATGAGAACCGCCCCGGCGTCGCGTCGCGCGGTGTCACCCCGGAGACCGAGGAATCCTCGAAGCAGTTCGCGGAGGAGCCGTCGGTCCCGGCCACGGCCGGTTCCCCCGGCACCCCCGGAACCGGCTCGCACGGCGACGGCTCCGAGGATACCGGCGCGGCTGCTTCCTCTGCGACCCGGCGGGAGCGGCGGGACCGCCGGGACAGCGGCGGCTCCACCGCCCTTGACGACTGACCCACTGACCGGCGCCCACTGACCGGCGCCGGTTGAACAGCCGGCCGAACAGCTGATTGAAAAAACCAAGGGCCCCTCCCGCGCTGCGGGAGGGGCCCTTGGGCTGTTACATCCGGCTACGGACGATCCGGAAGGGCCGATGCCCCGCCGGCGGACGCTTCGACGCCCGGCGCCTCATCGTCGGGAACATTGCCGGCCACGCGGTCTTCCCAGGCGCTCATGACGGCCGGACTGGTGGGCGGGCTTGCAAAGGAAACCGCGATGTACACGAAGGCGGAGGCGGCAAGGCCGAAGTAGATCGGCTCGTTCGCGTAGATGCCGTCGTACTGGTTCTCGGCGTTCACCTCGAGGTAGATCATGGTGCCGAGGGTGACGAGCGTCCCGACGGCCATGGAGACCCCGGCGCCGAGGCCGTTGCCGCGCTTCCAGACGAGGCCGCCGATAATCGAGACAAGAAGTCCGCCGACAAGGATGTCGTAGGCGATCGTCAATGCGGCGACGACGTCCTGGACGACGATGGCGAGGGCGATGGCCGTGACGCCGAGCCCAAACACCCACCACCTGCTGGCAGTGACATCATGTGCCTCGGCGTTCCCGGCGGGCTTGGTGTGGATGCGCGTACCGGTTGTGGCCGACCGGGCGTCCCTCCGGGTCGTCCAGCTCCTCACGTAGGGGAGCACGTCGGTGCGGGCTACCGTGGCAGCGGCGATCAGCGAGCCGGAGGCCGTCGACATCATTGCGGCGACGGCGGCAGCCAGGACGAGGCCGCCGATCCCGATGGGCAGCACATTGATGGCGATGTCGGCGTACACATCGTCCCGCGATGCGATGTCGGGCAGGATGACGCTGGCTGACATGCCGATCACCGCTCCGGCGACGCCGTACAGGATGCAGTAGATGCCAGCCGTGGCGCCGCCCCAGCGGGCGACCTCCGGCGTGCGGGAGGTGAAGACCCGCTGCCAGATGTCCTGGCCGATGAGCAGGCCCAGGGTATAGACGACGAAGTAGGTGATGATGCTCTGAGCGCCGATGCCGGTGATGTTGAAGAACTCGGATCCGGCCCGCTCGGCGATGCCGTCGAAACCGCCGGCCGCCGAGAGGGAGAAGGGGAGCATCAGGGCGAAGACCCCGATTGTCTTGATGACGAACTGGGCCATGTCGGCTAGCGTGATCGACCACATTCCGCCAATCGCCGAATAGATCACGACGATGATTCCGCCGATGGCGATGGAGAGGGCGCGGTCCCAGCCGAAGAGGACGACGAAGATGGTCGCATAGGCACCGGTCGACGTGGCGCAGAGCATCAGCGTGTAGGCGAGCATGACGATCCCCGACACCTTGGTCGCCTCCGAGCCGTAGCGGAGACTCAACATCTGGGAAACCGTATAGATCTTCAGCCGCTGGATGGTCGGGGCGAACAGCAGGCTCAGCAGCAGCACGCCGGTGCCGATGGCGACGACGAGCCACATTCCCGAGATCCCGTAGGTATAGCCCAGCCCCACCCCGCCGACTGTTGAGGCGCCACCGAGGACGACGGCGGCCATGGTGCCGGTGTAGAGCAGGGGCCCAAGGCGCCGGCCGGCTACCAGGTAGTCGCTGGCATTGCGGGTGCGGGACTTCCCCCACCAGCCAAACCCCAGCATGGCCACCAGATATATAACCACTATCGTCATATTGAGGTATTCCATAGCTCATTCCCGCAGACGTCGAAGTTGCATGCTAATCAACAGTTGTTTCGTAGTAGGCTATAGTGATGGAGCTCACAGGTCAAGCGGTTGACTGGTCTGCGGTCGGGGAACGGCGCGGTGGATCGCTATGCTCGAACCGAGTCTCCGCAACCCCAGGGAAGCAGCTCGGTCCCCGCAACCCATGCCCCGCGGAAAGAGGATTGCCATGAAGGCCCTGCCCGTCGAACCCACCAACGCCCCGGTGGCGATCGGTTCCCGCATCCGCGCAGCCCGGCAGGCCCAGCGCATGACCATCGAGCAGGTGGCGGAGGCGACTGGGCTCACGAAGGGTTTCCTCAGCCGGGTTGAACGCGACCTCACCTCGCCCTCGGTAGCCTCGCTCGTGACCCTGTGCCAGGTCCTCTCGATCTCCATCGGCGACCTGTTCCTGGCCCCCGAAACCCACCTGACCCGCCTGCAGGACGCCCCCCGGATCAGCCTTGGCGGCGAGGGGATCGTCGAGCGGCTGATGACCGCCCGCTCGGAACGCCGGCTGCAGATGATCCGTGCCGTGATCGAGCCGCACGGGCGCGGGGAGGCCGAACTGTACTCGGTGGACTGCGAGGTGGAGACCCTGCACGTGGTGGAGGGCTCCTTCGAACTGATCTTCTCCAATGAGCGCTTCGAGCTGCAGGCGGGGGACACCGTGACCTTCCCGGGACGCGAGCCCCACACGTGGGCCAACCCCTCGGGGGACCGCGCCGTCATCCTCTGGACCCTGGTGCCGGCGGCCTCGGGGAAGTAGGGCGGGGGCGGGGTCGGACCACCGACGTCATTGACGCTCCATGCCTTGACCCGGTACCCGGCGCGCAATTAGCCTTACGAAAAACTATTGATGCATATTTAGCAACTTGCGGTGTGCCGCCTGCGCACCGCTGAGGAACGGACGACGCCCATGGAAGAACTGCGCATTACGGCAGGTGGCCACCTCGGCCCCATCGATTCGGCCCGCGTGCCGCGCTACTCCGGCGCCGCGACCTTCGCGCGGCTCCCACGCCTCGACCAGGTGGACCGCACCGACATCGCCGTGGTGGGGGTTCCCTTCGACTCCGGCGTCTCGTACCGGCCCGGGGCGCGGTTCGGCGCCAACCACGTCCGCGAGGCATCACGTCTGCTGCGCCCCTACAACCCGGCGCTCGACGTCTCGCCGTTCGAACGTGTCCAGGTCGCCGACGCCGGCGACATGGCCGTCAACCCCTTCAACATCCACGAGGCCATCGAGACGGTCCAGGCCAACGCGCTCGACCTGACCGCCGGCGGAACCCGGCTCGTCACCCTCGGCGGGGACCACACAATCGCCCTGCCCCTGCTGCGGGCGGCCTCCGAGCGTGCCGGTTCACCCGTGGCGCTGCTCCACTTCGACGCGCACCTCGACACCTGGGACACCTACTTCGGTGCGGAATACACCCACGGGACGCCCTTCCGGCGGGCCGTCGAGGAGGGGATCCTCGACACTGAGGCCATCTCGCACGTCGGGACGCGCGGACCCCTCTACGGCGTGAAGGACCTCGAGGACGACCGGCGCTTCGGCTTCGGTATCGTCACCTCCTCCGATGTGTTCCGCCAGGGGGTCGACGAGGTCATCGCCCGGCTGCGGGACCGCATCGGGAACCGGCCGCTGTATGTCTCGGTCGACATCGACGTGCTCGACCCCGCCCACGCCCCGGGCACCGGCACCCCCGAAGCTGGCGGAATGACAAGCCGGGAACTCCTTGAGATCCTGAGGGGGCTGCGCGGCCTCAACCTCGTCGGCGCCGACGTCGTCGAGGTGGCCCCGGCCTATGACACCGCCGAAATCACCGGCGTCGCGGCCTCCCACGTCGCTTACGACCTCGTCAGCCTCATGGCCGACAACCTCACCCCGCCTTCGAAGGAAAGCTGAATGGAAATCACCGACAGCGCCGCCTCAGTTCCGCCCCAGCCCCTCACCGGCCAGCGCAACGGCGGTGACCTCGTCGTCGAGACGCTGACCGCCCTGGGCGCCACCACCGTCTTCGGCATCCCCGGCCAGCACGCCCTCGGGCTCTTCGACGCCCTGTCCCGCTCGCCGCTGCGTTTCGTCTCGTCCCGGGTGGAAAACAATTCGGCGTTCGCCGCAGACGGCTTCTCCCGGGCCACCGGTGAGGTCGGCGTTCTCTTCCTCTCCACCGGCCCCGGCGCGCTCACCTCGCTGGCGGGACTCCAGGAGGCCTATGCCACCGGCGTCCCGATGATCGTGATCGCCAGCCAGATCCCGCTTGAGGGCCTCGGCGCGCGGCGCAAGGGCATGCTCCACCAGCTCGACGACCAGAAGGCCTCGGCGGCGAACGTCACCAAGAGCCAGCGGCTGATCCAGCACGCCTCGGGGATCCCCTCCGCAATCCAGGACGCCTGGACCGAGGCCGTCTCCTCGCCGCAGGGGCCGGTCTGGATCGAGGTGCCCCAGAACGTGCTGTTGGACCCGGTGATGGTGCCCCGGGTCGAGGATGCCCTCGCCGAGCCGTTCGACAACCCCCCGCGCGTCGAGCTCGTCCGTGAAGCGATCGAGTGGCTCACCGCCTCCAAGCGTCCCGCCATCGTTGCCGGCGGCGGAGCGCGCCGCGGCAGGGCCGAGCTTGAGTTGCTCTCCATCGCCGAAAAGCTCGGCGCCCCCGTCGTGTGCTCGCCCGGCGGCAACGGCGCGTTCCCCTGGAACCACGAGCTGTCGCTGCAGTCCTGGGTCGAGGACCGCTACGTCACCGAGGTGCTCGAGGACGCGGACCTCCTGCTGGTCATCGGCTCCTCCCTCGGTGAGGTCACCTCCAACTACTTCACCCTCGAACCGCGTGGGCGCATCATCCAGGTCGACGCCGAACCCCGCGTCCTCGAATCGAACCGCCCGGCCCTCGGCATCCGCGCCGACGCCGGGCAGGCACTCAAGGCCCTCGACGAGGCGCTGCCGACGCTCGACCGCGGACGCACCGAGGGCTATGACGCCGCAGCGCTGGTCGCCGAGACCCTCGCCAAGGTCTCGGCGCGCCTCGACGCCCAGGACCTGGGGATGGAGCGCCAATTCATGGCCGACATCCGCGAAGCGGTGCCGGACTCGATGCAGACCTTCTGGGATATGACCATCTCCGCCTACTGGGCGTGGAGCTGCTGGGACTCACGCGACGGACAGTTCCACTCGGCACAGGGCGCCGGCGGCCTCGGCTACGGCTTCCCCGGCGCCATCGGCGGCGCCGTGGGCCTGGAATCCAAGGGCCTGCCGCCGCGGGTGCTCGCGGTCTCCGGCGACGGCTCGGCCATGTACTCCATCGCGGAGCTGGCGACGGCGAAGCAGCACAACCTCCCCGTCACCTGGCTCATTGTCGATGACGGCGGCTATGGCATCCTGCGTGAATACATGGAGGGGGCCTTCGGCAAGGCGACGGCCACCGAGCTGGCCCGGCCCGACTTCGTGAAGCTCGCCGAGGCCTTCGGCGTACCGGCGCGCAGGGTCGCACCCGCCGACGTCCGGGAGGCCCTCGAGAAGAGCCTCGCGGCCGAGGGGCCGAACGTCGTCGTCGTCGAGACATTGCTGCGCCTCTTCGCGCCCACGCACCTGGCCGACTGAGCCGGGCCTGTGCCGCGCGCCGGCCTGCAGGTAGGGTTTACCTACCCGCAGGCCGGACAGAAGGGGCGCATCGATGTCATTCCGCAAGGGCGAGAAGGTCACCTGGAACACACCGCAGGGGACGACCGAGGGCAAGGTCGTCGAGAAGCGGGAGAAGGAATTCACCTTTGACGGCCAGAAGTTCAAGGCGTCCTCCGACGAGCCCTACTACATCGTCGAGAGCGCAAAGTCGGGCAAGCAGGCGGCCCACAAGCAGAGCGCCCTCAGTAAGCCCTCCTAGGCCGGTCCGCTACTTCAGTGGATCGTGGCCCCAGTTCATCAGGGAGTAACGCCACCTCGAGTGTTCGAGGTCGTCCTTGCCCGGAGTCTGCGCGAGATGCCGGTGCACGTAGCCGACCACCTTCGCCATGTGCTGGACGTCGTTCTCCGACAGGTCCGCCTTCCGGGTTTCGAGGATCTCTACGATCCGGCGGCCCGAGGCGTGCCCGACTGATTCCCCGCCGTCCTTCTGGCCAACGGAAAGCGACTCGTCGGTGTCAAGCCATTTCTTCAGCTCCGCGGCCGTCATATTGACAGATTCCCTCCATTGGGGCCACACCGCGTCGAGATCCGTACCATTCGTTGCCACCGGTCACTCCCTTCGCCGCGCGGGTTCCCGTGCCGGCATCCGCGTACTTCCTGTTTTCGGGGCTTCCCGTAGCTTAATCGTAAGCAGGCTGATAAAGGTAGAGGGTAGGTCGATTTTCGAGAACTAAGGAGTACGACATCATGGCAGGAAACCTTCTGGCTCGATCCGCCCACGACCTCGGCGCGGCCGCATGGTTCGGCGGAACCCTCATGGGAGCGGTGGGGCTGAACGGCGCCACCGGCAAAGCAAAGGACCCCAGCGAGCGAACACGCCTCTCAAGCCTCGGATGGGCGAAGTGGACCCCGGTGCAGATCGGTGCGTTCGTCGCGCACGCCGTCGGCGGCATCGGGCTGATCTACGGCAACAAGGGCCGCCTGGCCAAGCAGGACGGCGTGGGGGCCAATACGGTGATCAAGAGCGTCGTGACGGTGGCCGGCATGGCGCTTTCCCTCTACGCAGGCATGATGGGCAAGAAGGTCGCCGAACTGGCTGAACAGGGTGGCGAAGGCGCGACGGAGCCGCGCCCCGGTGCCTCGGATGAGCTCGCCAAGGCCCAGTCGCAGCTCAAGATGCTGCAGTGGGCGCTCCCCGTCGTCAGCGGAACCGTTGTGGTCCTCTCAGCCCACCAGGGTGAGATGCAGCGGCCCACCAATGTGCTCGACGGATTCTTCGGCAGGAAGTAGGCCCCCGGCGGCCCCGCAGGGGGCGCTGAGGAAGAGGTGGCTCCCGGCGCATGGCGCGGGGAGCCACTTGCCGTTTAGCCACCAGAGGTGTTCGCCTCCCGCGGAGGGGAATGAAACCGGCGTCCCCGGAGTTGAGTCATGTGCATGCAAATGTATGTAATTCGAGAAGGGTTTTCCGGTGTCTACACCTTCAATTGTTGTGGTTTCGGCGGGCTTGGGCGTTCCCTCATCAAGCAGGATGCTTGCCGACCAGCTGGCGGAGTCCGCTGTTGAGGCCCTTGGGGCGGCCGGCGCCACCGCCGAGGTCGAAACAATCGAGCTCCGCGAGCTCGCCCTGGATATTGCCAACCACCTCGTCACGGGTTTCGCCCCGCCGGCTCTCGCCGCGGTCCAGGAGCGGCTCGCCGCGGCCGACGCGCTGATCGTTGTCAGCCCGGTGTTCTCCGGCTCCTACAGCGGGCTGCTCAAATCGTTCTTCGACGTCCTCGACCCCAAGGCCCTCGAGGGGATGCCCGTGCTGCTGGGCGCCACGGGCGGCAGCGCACGGCATTCGCTGATGCTCGAGCACGCCCTGCGGCCGCTGTTCAGCTACCTGCGGGCCGTCGTCGTTCCCACCGCCGTCTACGCCGCACCGCAGGACTGGGGTGCCGGCAGCGGGGACGGCGCTCCGGGGCTTGAGCAAAGGTCGCGCCGGGCAGCGAAGGAGCTGGTGGCACTGATCCTCGGGTCGGTCGGCCCCCGGCCGGCCAGGGCGCCCGAGGTGTCGGCACCCTTCGAGGAGCTGCTGGCGAAGATCCAGGGCAACCGCTAGCCCCGGCCGCCCGCTGCCTCACTGCATGGTGAAGGCGCGGGCAATCCCGGAGGAGACGGCGGGCCGCGACAAGAGGTGCGCGAAGGCCGTGTTGCGGGCCGCCAGTACCGGGGGAGGCAGGGGCCGCCCGAGGGCCATGTTCAGGTGGGCCTTGCGCCGCGCCAGGCCCGCGGCCCGGCGCCGGGTCCGGTTGAACCGGGCCAGCTGCTGGCCGATCTCGGCGCCGTCGCACAGATGTGCCGTGATGAGCGGCACGAGGGCCTCGACGTCGAGCCAGCCCAAATTCATCCCCTGGCCCCCAATGGGGCTGATTTCGTGGGCGGCGTCGCCCACCAGCAGCACCCGGCCGGCGACAAGCCGCTCGGCCAGCCGGGAACGCACCTCGAAACTGCTGACCATGGTGTTCCCTGCCGGGTCCACCGCCACGCTCGTGCGCTGCCCGATGAGGCGCGAGAGCAGGTGCGGGTCGGGCTCGGCGGGCGCTCCCAGCCGCACCACCCAGCGGCGCACCCCGCCCGGCAGCGGGAAGGACTCGACGATGCCTGCGGCTTCGAGGTAAAGCACGGCGGAGTCGCCGTCGCCGGTCCCGTCAGGAAAGTCGCCCATGAGGTAGCAGTCGGGGTAGGACCTCCCCGGAGCCCGGATGCCGGCAAAGTCCCGGACGGCACTGTGCGCTCCGTCGGCGCCGACGACAAGACGCGCCTCGAAGACTTCGGCGCCGCCCGGCGTCGCGGCGTGGATCTCTACCCGGTCGTCCCGCTCCACGAGGCCGGTCACGGTGGTTCCGCGGCGCAGGGTGCCGGGAAAACGCCCGGCGAGCCGGTCTTCAAGCACCTCCTCGGTCACGGCCTGCGGGACCGCCAACACGTAGCGGTGCTCCCCTGGGAGGGCGGCGAAGGAGAGGGTCGCGACCTCCCGTCCGGCGCTGCGGGCGATTCCCTCGGTGATCCGCACCCCCCGCGCCTGAAGGGCCCCGGACACGTCCCCAGATTTCAGTGCCGCCAGGGCAGGAGGGTGGATGCCGATGGCCCGGGAGTGCCCGCTGCGCGCAGTGCGCCGTTCAACCACGACGACGTCCAGCCCGGCCTGCCGCAGCGCAAGGGCGGCGTAGAGGCCCACCGGGCCGCCGCCGACCACCACCACATCATGCATCCGGGCCGGCCCGGAAGATGAGGAGGTTCCGGAAGGGGACGGCGCTCTCCACGCTCCACCCGGGCCGGCGGTCGGCCGCCAGGACCTCCCGGAGTTCGGCCGGGGTGTAGCTGCGCCGGATCGAGGTGAGCCCGTCCCGGCGGATGTACGAACCGCGCAGGGGCAGGGTCCCCACCGAGAAGAGGCCGTAGCCGATCCTGCTGCGGGCGATGTCGCTGTGCACAGCGAGGCGCTCGGCGAGCCGGGCGCTGTCATTGAGCAGGCCCGCCAGGGCCCCGGCGTCGAGGTGGTGGAGCACGTGGTTCGAGGTGACGACGGTGAACCGTCTACCCTCGGCGACAAGCTCGGAGCTCAGCGCCCTGCGGAAGCTCAGCCCGGGAAGCCCCGGGCGTGAGGTGGCATAGGCGTGGGCGCGCCCGTCCGGGTCAATGGCCGTGACGGACAGGGCCAGCCCGTCGCGGCGGGCCCAGCGGGCCAGCGCCCGGGGAACATCCCCGCCGCCCGAACCGATATCGAGCAGCGTGTTCTCCCGGTCGGGGGAAAGCTGGGGGCGCACGAGCGTTCGGTACGTGTGCCTCCAGCCGGCCACCACCGCGTTGACGGGGCCGAACTGGGAGTAGGTGCGTTCAAGCGTGAGCGGGTCGCAGTCGGGCTTGTCCATCTCCTCGACGGCTCCGGCATCGCGCCGGAGGAGGAATCCGCCGGGGGTCATCCGATCTTGGTGAGGAGAGCCGTCTCCACGGTAAGGCCGGGCCCGAAGGCCATCGAGCAGACCCGGCCGTTGCCGCCGGAGGAGGGCTGGTCGAGGATGTTCTTCAACACGAACATCACCGTTGCGCTGCTCATATTGCCGAAGTTGCGCAGGATTTCCCGCGCCGGTGCCAGCTGGTCGGTCGTGAGTTCGAGCTTGGCCTCGACCTTGTCGAGGATGCTCCGGCCGCCCGGGTGGATCGCCCAGTGTTCAATGTCCGAGTAGGCCTTGCCCTCGAGGGAAATGTCGTGGGCCAGCAGGGGCTCGAGGGCCGAGACGATGTTCTCGTCGATGATGTGGGGCACATAGGTGCCAAGGACCATCTCGAAGCCTTCATCACCGATGTTCCATGCCATCGATTCCTCACCCACCGGCGTGAGCACCGTTTCGAAGTGGTCAAGGCTCAGGACGGGGCCGGTCAGCGGCAGCTCCCGCGCGGTGATGATGGCGGCTGCGGCACCGTCGGCGAAAAGGGAGGAGCCGACGATGGTGTCGGGGTTGTTCGAGGATCGGACGTGCAGGGAGCACAGCTCGGCGCTGACCACCAGGACCACAGCCTTGGGGTCGGCCTCGCAGAAGGCCTTGGCCGCGCGCAGGGCAGGAAACGCCGCGTAGCAGCCCATGAAGCCGAGGTGGTACCGCTGGACGGCGGGGCTGAGGTTTAGGGCCCGCACCACCTTGTAGTCGGGGCCGGGATTGAAGAACCCCGTGCAGGAGACGGTGACGACGTGGGTGACATCTGCCGCCTCGACGCCGTCCGCGGCCTCAAGGGCCCTGCGGGCGGCCTCGATGAAGAGCTTGCTTCCCTCCTCGGCGTACACCGCGTTGCGGGTCTTGGTGCTGGGGCTCAGGATCCGCATCTCCCGAGAATCGAAGAAGACCGGGTTCTCGGCGGTGCTGTCGAGCGTCAGTTCCTCGACCGCCGTGTAGCGGGTGTCGATGCCGGAGGAGTCGAAGGCGGCTCCCACCAGGCGGGTCCCGAGCCGGGTCAGGTCCGGCTGCGCCGCGAACACGTCCCGCACCTGGCTCTGCACCATGACCGTGGCGGGCACGGCTGTTTCAAGGGACCTCAGCATCACTGTCATAGTCCATTCTTAGGGGACTCACACGCAGAACACAATGACAGTAGGCTTAGTATTCCTGCCTCAGCAGGGAACGAACCGACCGGTAAGGAGTGCAGCATGTCGAACCCGAACGCGCATCCCCTCGAGCAGGATGACCCCCGCGGGCCCAAGGAGGAGGCCTCGACCGACCTTCAGGACTATCCCGGCTTCACCGAGCAGATGGACCCGCGGCCCGATCACGGCGAGGACACCTACCGCGGCACCGGAAGGCTGGCCGGGCGCCGGGCCCTGATCACCGGCGGTGACTCGGGTATCGGGCGTGCCGTCGCCATCGCCTACGCGCGGGAAGGGGCCGACGTCGCCATCGGGTACCTTCCGGAGGAGGAAGAGGACGGGCGCAGCTGCATCGAACTGATCGAGGCCGAAGGCCGGAAGGCGCTCGCCCTGCCCGGGGACCTCCGCGACGAAAACTATGCGCGGACCGCGGTGGAGCGCGTCGTCGCGGAGTTCGGTGGCCTTGACCTGCTGGTGAACAACGCCGGGTTCCACATCGCCCAGCCCGGTGGGATTGCCGACATTCCGACCGAGCAGCTGAGGCGGACCTTCGAGACGAACGTCTACGGGACGGTCTGGATGATCCAGGCGGCCCTGCCGCACCTCGGCGCGGGTGCCTCGATCATCAACACCACCTCCATCCAGGGCTACCACCCCTCGACTTCCCTGATGGACTATGCGGCGACCAAGGCGGCGCTGAACAGCCTGACCTTCAGTCTTTCGGAACTGCTGGGCGAGCAGGGCATCCGGGTGAACGCCGTCGCCCCCGGCCCCGTCTGGACGCCGCTGCAGCCTGCGACGACGACGCCGGAGAAACTTGAGACCTTCGGCGAGGACACCCCCCTGGGGCGGATGGGCCAGCCGGCGGAGCTGGCCGGGGCCTTCGTCTTCCTCGCCTCGAATGACGCCCGGTACGTCTCCGGGGAAGTGCTGGGCGTCACCGGCGGAAATCACCTCGCCTAGGGCGGGGCGGAGAAGGTGCAACCCGGCGCCCGGCTAGGCTGGAAGCACCCATCCCCACCCCCTGCCGGAGGCACATCCATGGCACCTTTCCCAGGCCGCGGCGCCTCGGTGGCCACCGCGCTGCTGGCCTTTTCCGTCGTCCTCGCGGGGTGCGCCGCGGCTCCCGGCGCACCCGCCGGGCCCGGCGGGGAAGAGCCTCCGGCCACCCGGGGAGCGCACGCATCGCCGGCCCCCACGTCCGCCGAAACGGGCGCGACGGCGATCCCCCGCCGTCGCCCGCGGCGCCCCGGCCCAAGGAACTGCCGCGCGGGGGATCGGAGTTGTTCCCGGCCTACCGCCTCGTGGGTTACAGCGGCCACCCCTCATCGCCTGGCCTGGGACGGCTGGGGATCGGGGACCTCGACGAGCGGATCACCGAAATCGAAACCCAGGGCGCCGCTTTCGCGGCGGGGCGCAAGGTCCTGCCCGTGCTTGAGCTGATCACCGTCGTGGTGCAGGCCGAGCCTGGGCCGGACGGAACCTACCGAACCTCCACCCCGGACGAGACGATCCGGCAGTACCTCGAGGCCGCACGCCGCCACGA
Organism: Arthrobacter zhaoguopingii; assembly: GCF_009828605.1. Taxonomy (NCBI): domain Bacteria; kingdom Bacillati; phylum Actinomycetota; class Actinomycetes; order Micrococcales; family Micrococcaceae; genus Arthrobacter; species Arthrobacter zhaoguopingii. Next base: position 29,190 of record NZ_WIAE01000020.1, read on the forward strand.
CGGCATCCTGCTGCTGAACATTCAGCCGGGCCGCTCATCCATGACCGAGGAGGTGAAGCGCCTCGAGAAGTGGCTGAAGGAACCCGACGTCGGCCTGGCGCTGGATCCGGAGTGGGACATCACCGACCAGCAGCTCCCCGGAGCCGTGTACGGCTCCACGGCGGGGGAGGAGATCGAGGCCATCGCCACGTGGCTGAATGGGCTCGTCGCCCGCGAGGCGCTGCCGCAGAAGGCCCTGATCTTCCACCAGGTGGCCGTGGGCGTCGTCCCCAACGAAGCTGCCATCACCGAGCATCCCGGGGTCGAGGTGATCAAGAGCGCCGACGGGATCGGCAGCGCCGGCTCAAAGACCGAGGCGTACGCGCTGCTCACCGCCGGGCTGCCGGCCAGCATCCGCCCCGGCTTCAAGCTCTTCTTCGAGGAGGACGCCGCGCACGGGCCGCTGATGACCCCGGCGGAGGTCCTCGCCCTGGTCCCACAGCCGGAGTATATCCTCTACGAATAGCCCGCCTCGGGCCGCGCTCCTTCGACGCCCCCGGCAGTTCCGGCCCTCCGGCACCCAACCGGCAGGGCCCGGGCTCCGAATACGTTTCAGAGCATGGCCGCTCCTCCGGCGGGGTGGCGGAGGCCCCGACCACGGAAGAGTGCTATGACGATGAGAAAGACCCCCAGGCGGCTCGCTGGAGCCGCGCTCCTCCTGACGGTGCTCCTTTCAGGCTGCGGCGTCACCGAGGAAAACCCACTCGACGTCAACGCCGCCCGGGAGGTTCCCGCCGGCTCCGTGCAAGGCGACCCGGCCGGCACGGTCAAGGGGGAGGACCCACTCAATATCGGAGTGGACGGGGCGAAACTCTGCGGAGTCCAGCCAAAGGAGAGCTTCCAGGAATACACGGTCATGCTTCACAACCCGACCCTTGAGGAGTTCACGTTCGGGGAGATCGCCCTCGGGGCTCCCGAGGGGCTGCGGATGGTCTCGGCGGAAATCACGCCGGCCAACAAGGAAGGCCACGGCCACCATGGGGCGGAGGCCGACGCGGGCCACTCCGGACACGGTGCCTCGGCAGCACCATCGACCGAGCCGGCGGAGCCGAGCACCTTCCTGGTGGACCCGGTCCCCGCCAAGGGGTACCGCTTCACACCCGACTCTCACATCAATATCGTCGTGGCGGTGGCCCTTGAGGAGGGCGTGGACAACGGCACCGCGGAAAACATCCGGGTGCGGTTCGCCTCATCCGAACGCGATTACGACGTGGCGCACAAGCTGGAGATCGAGATCGACCGCACGAGCTGCTCCTGACGCCCCGGTGGGCGGGACCGCGTGCGCGAGGTCCTACTGGGCGTCGACGTGACGCCCAGGCAGCAGTTCGGTGATCAACTGCTGTACCCTGCCCTTGATCTCGTCGCGGATCCGGCGGACCGTCGCTTCATCCCGGCCCACCGGGTCCTCCACGGGCCAATCCTCGTGCCTCAGATGCGGGAAGTTCGGCTCCTGGTCGGCATACCCCAGGGTAATGACCACATCCGAGGCCATCACCATGTCGTGGGTGAGCAGCCGGGGAACCCGGGTGGAAATGTCCACCCCCACCTCGGCCATGGCCTCAACCGCGGAGTTCTCAACCTGGTCCGCCGGGTGGGGGCCGCCCGAGTGGACCTCCACGCGGCCCTGGGCAAAACGGGTGAGGAACGCGGCAGCCATCTGGGACCGCGCCGAGTTGAACTCACAGACGAAGAGAACCGTGGGCTTGGTTCCGGTTGTCCCCGCCATGTGCTCCGCCTTTGCTCGGGCCGATCCGCTACACCGAAGTAAACCAGCAGATCGGCCGTTGGCATACCCGCCGGGCCCGCAGCGGCCCCGGCGCCCTTAGGCCAGCATGTCCCTGACCATCGGAACAACCTTCGTCCCGTACAGCTCAACATTACGCATCAGCGACTCGTGCGTCATCGGGCCGGAGCCGTACTTGAGCGTGAACCGGTCGACCTTCAACATCTTCACCGTGTCGGCGATCTTGCGCGCCACCGTCTCGGGTGAGCCGACGTACAGGGAGCCACCCTCGATCTCCGAGTCGAATTCGGCGCGGCTTGTCGGACCCCAGCCGCGCTCGGCACCGATCCGGTTCCTCATGATCTCGAAGTTGGGCCACAGCTCCTCGCGGGCCTGCTCATCGGTGTCGGCGACGTGGCCGGGGGAGTGCATCCCGACCGGCAGGAGGGGCTTGCCCAGCTGCGTCAGGGCGCGGTGGTACAGGTCGACGTAGGGCTCGAACCGCGAGGGGTGGCCGCCGATGATCGCAATCATCAGGGGCATGCCGTACTGGGCGGCGCGCACGACCGACTGCGGGCTTCCCCCGACGCCGATCCACGCCTTCAGCTCACCGGAGGCGGTGGTGGGGAAGACGCGTTGCTGCGTCAGCTCGGGGCGGGTGCGGCCGCTCCAGGTAACGGGCCTTTCCTTGCGGACCTCAGTGAACAGGTCCAGCTTGTCCTCGAACAGCTCCTCATATTTCGTGAGGTCGAATCCGAACAGCGGGAAGGACTCGGTGAAGGAGCCCCGGCCCAGGATCACTTCGGCGCGGCCGTTGGAGGCGGCGTCGAGCGTTGAGAAGCGCTGGTAGACCCTGATTGGGTCATCGGAGCTGAGGACCGTCACTGCGGAGCCCAGCTGGATGCGTTGGGTGCGGCCGGCGATGGTCGCCAGCACCATCTCCGGGGAGGAAACGGCGAAGTCGGAGCGGTGGTGCTCTCCGATGCCGAAGAAGTCGACGCCGACCTGGTCCGCGAGAACCCCTTCCTCAATGACGTTTCGGATCACCTGGTGGTAGGGCACGAGGTTGCCGTCGGCATCCGACGTGACATCTCCGAACGTATCCAGTCCAAGCTCGAGTTCCTTCGCCATGAGTGCTCCTGTAATAGGCCGACGCGGCCCGGGAGGTGCCGCAGGGGGCATAACGCCGTCAGCGGCGCCACCATTCCCCGCAGCAGCCCGGGGCGCGCCCCGGCCAGGAAGGCGGAGGGGCTCAGTCGTCGAGGCGGAAACCGACCTTCATCGTCACCTGCCAGTCGGCGATCGCGCCGTCGACGAGGTGCCCGCGGACCTCCTTCACCTCGAACCAGTCGAGGTTGTGAAGTGTCGATGCCGCGCGGGCGATCCCGTTACGCACTGCTGCATCCGAGCCGTCCGGCGAGCTGCCAACGATCTCCGTTACGCGGTAAGTGTGCCCGGCCATGAGTCCTCCTCGACGATGTGGATGCGCGGCGGCGCCGCTGGATGGCCGCAACACTATTACGAGCCGGCACCGCAGTCCAGAGCCCGCGGAGGACCCGGCCAACCCAAAAACCCCCTGCCTCGACAGGAGGCAGGGGGTTCTTGAGGTTGGGCGCGATGCCCGGGCGTGGTGCTTAGGCGGGAAGCTGAAGCACGTTGCCGGTGAAGATGAGGTCTGCGTGGATGACCGTGTCAGCGTTGGCAGCGAACAGGGCCTGCCAGCCGCCGGCAACGCCGAGCTTGTCGGCGATGGAGCTGAGGGTGTCACCGGACTGGATGGTGTAGGTCTCTCCGCTGAGGGCGGGAGCCTGTACGGCGGGTGCCTGGGCAACAGGTGCCTGGGCGACGGGAGCCGGTGCGACGGCGGGTGCCTGGGCGACCGGCGCCTGGGCGACGGGAGCCGGTGCGACGACGGGGGCCTGGACCACGGGGGCCTGCTGGACCTGCAGCGGGGCGGGAGCAGGGACTGCACCGGGGCTGGCCGCGCTGTTCAGGCCAAGCTGGGAGGAGCAGGAGGGCCATGCGCCCCAGCCCTGGCCGTCGAGCACACGCTCGGCGACGGCAATCTGCTGCTCGCGGCTGGCGTCGGCTGCGGAGCCGCTTCCACCGTAGGCGGCCCAGGTGCTGGGCGAGAACTGCAGCCCGCCGGAGTAGCCGTTGCCGGTGTTGATGCCCCAGTTGCCGCCGCTCTCGCACTGTGCGAGGGCGTCCCAGTCGCTGGCGGGAGCGGCGGTGGCCGCACCGGCCGAAGCGCCGAGGCCAAGGCCGGCAAGGGCAACAGCGGCGAGGCCGCGACGTGCGTTAAGGCTAAGTGTGGAATTCTTCATGAGGATTGATGCTCCCAAAGGCCACCAGTACTCGTTCCGTCCCCGGACGTCTCAGTACCGCTGCTCACCTTGACGATATAGAGGTCATGGTTAGGTAACCGCCGGACGAGCAGCATGTGGTGATGGCGGCACCGGGCATATGCAGCTGCTCAAACGTCGGCAGCGAGTCTCATTCCCCAGGGCGGGGAACCTCCACCACGGTAGGCCATAAATTGATCGTTGCCAAACTGAGATGCAACGGTGATTGACATTTGAAAGACTGTGCAAACTAACGCTGGCGTTCAGTCAAAATGTCTGTCACACTACCGCCCAGTAACTCCGTTCCGGGGAGGAAAAGGGCCCTATTTGTTGCCAACAGGAGGGCGCGGTGGAGCGTCGAACCCGCTGGAGGCGGCGAAAAGTGCGTCCGGGGTGAGGTTCATCACTGCGGCCCCCGGAGGGTGCTGAGTGATGCTGTAGAACGGAGTCATGGAATCGCCACCCCAGGCCCTCACCTGCCACGTCCCGCTTCGGTGGGGCGACATGGACGCCTATGGCCATATCAACAACGTCCAGGTGCTTCGAATCCTCGAAGAAGCCCGCATTGCCGCCTTCGGGCCGCCCGCGGGCACGGGGCTGCCGGGCAGGGCGCCGCAGATCGAACTGTTCTCCTCACTCGAACCCGGCGTCCAGGCCCTCGTCGTGGAGCACCGCGTCCGCTACACCGCCCCGCTTGACTACCGGAATATCCCCGCCGTCATCGACGTCTGGGTCAGTGGGCTCACTCCTGCCAGCCTCACACTTTCCTACCTGATCCGCGACCCGGAGAGCCGGGCCGTATGCGCCAAGGCCGAGACTGTCCTCGCGTTCCTGCTCGTCGAGAAGGGGCAGCTCGTGCGACTCGACGCCGAGCACCGGCGCCTCCTTGAGCCCCACCGCGCCGCACCGGTCTTCACCTGAGGCCGCAGCCGACGGGTGGGCAAACGCCTTGCCGCCCGCAGCCCAAAATTCCTTGACGGTCCATCGGCCGCAGAAGCATGATGATTTCGCCCGAAGCGAACAGCCTGCCCGGATGGAGGGGCGGTGTCTCGCGACTGGCAGTTCGATTCATCGAGCCATCAGTTAACGAGTCCGCGTGTTTCCCTTCCACCCGTAAAGGACAGCAGAATGAAACGCTTCTTCAGGAGATTGGCCCTCCTGCTGGTGACCACCCTTTCGCTCACCATCGCCGGTGCCCTTCCGGCACCGGCAATCACCGGCGGCGAACCCGACGGCGACGACCATCCCAATGTGGGCCTGATCGTTTTCTACGGAGCGGACGGTGGGCGGTACCGCTGCTCGGCCACCCTCATTTCGCCGACCGTTCTGTTGACGGCAGCTCACTGCACCGAGGGAACCGCAGGCGTCACGCTCGTCACCTTCGACCCGGTCATCGCCGAAGCGCCGCCATCACCGCTGCCTGCCGCGGCCGTCCCAAGCGCCGGCTACACCCCCGGAGAGCTTGAGGCGGCCGGCTACCTCTGGGGCAAAGCATCCACGCACCCCGAATACTCGGGCTTCACCGACCTGGCCAACTGGAACGACGTGGGAGTCGTCGTGCTCGAGAAGCCGGTCACCGGCGTCACCCCCGCAACGCTCGCTCCACTGAACTACCTCGACCGGTTCGGGCAGCCCCGCCTCAACTCGACGATCTTCGAACTTGTCGGCTACGGCACCGAGGTGCGCAAGCCCGAGAGCGGACCACAGAAGCCACAGCCAATGAGCTACCCGCTGATCCGCCGCAACACAACCTCACCCGGCCAGAAGCTCACGCCGCAGATCCTCCAGCTTCAGGGCAACCCCAACGACAACCGGGGCGGTGGGGGGACCTGCTTTGGGGACTCCGGCGGCCCCGTCTTCCGCGACGGCTACCTGGTTGCGGTGACCAGCTATGGCTACACGGCAAACTGCCGCTACCTCGGCGGCTACCAGCGCGTCGACATCCCCATGGCGCAGGACTGGTTGGATCTCTACCTGTAAGGGACGGGCCGGAAAACAACACGGCCCCTCCCGCTGGCCGAAAGCCGGTGGGAGGGGCCGTTGCCGTGCCCGGAGCGCCGGGGTCTGGCTAAGGGCTGTTGGTGGCAGCCGTTCCGGCCGGCGCAGCGCCGGCCGGAACGGGAGACGCCAGGGCCATCGCGTGAGCGAAAGCCCGGTGCCGCGGATCAGGCCGCGATGTACCCGTTGGGGTTGAGCACGTACTTCGTGGCAGCGCCGGCGTCGAACTCCTGGTAGCCCTGGGGGGCCTCATCCAGCCCGATCGGCTTGGCGTTGACCGCCTTGGCGATCTGGACCTTGTCGTGCAGGATCGCCATCATGAGCCGCCGGTTGTACTTCATCACCGGGCACTGCCCGGTGGTGAAGGCCAGCGACTTGGCCCACCCGGTGCCGAGGCTGAGCGAGAGCGAGCCGACCTTGGCCGCCTCGTCGATGCCGCCCGGGTCCCCTGTGACATAGAGCCCCGGAATGCCGAGTGCGCCGCCGGCGGCGGTGATCTGCATCAGCGAGTTCAGTACCGTCGCCGGTGCCTCACCGGCGTCCTTCGAGCCATGGGCTCGAGCCTCGAAGCCCACCGCGTCGACGCCGCAGTCGACCTCGGGCACACCGAGCAGCTGCTCGATCTGGTCCCGGGGATCGCCCTTGGAGACATCGACGGTCTCCACGCCGAAGCTGCGGGCCTGCGCCAGCCGGTCCTCATTGAGGTCGCCGACAATCACGACGGCGGCACCGAGCAGTTGCGCGCTCGCCGCCGCGGCAAGCCCGACCGGCCCCGCCCCCGCGATGTACACGGTCGAACCGACAGTTACCCCCGCGGTCACCGCACCGTGGAACCCCGTGGGGAAGATATCCGACAGCATGGTGAGGTCGAGGATCTTCTCCAGGGCCTGGTCGCGGTCCGGGAACTTCAGCAGGTTCCAGTCCGCGTAGGGCACCAGCACGTACTCCGCCTGGCCGCCGACCCAACCACCCATGTCGACATACCCATAGGCGCTGCCGGGGCGGTCCGGGTTCACGTTCAGGCAGATGCCGGTCTTGCCCTCCTTGCAGTTCCGACACCGCCCACAGGCGATGTTGAAGGGCACCGAGACAATGTCTCCCTGCTTGATGAATTCGACGTCCCGGCCCACCTCGACAACCTCGCCGGTGATCTCATGGCCGAGGACCAGGTCCACCGGTGCGGTGGTGCGGCCCCGGACCATGTGCTGGTCCGAGCCACAGATATTCGTCGCCACCGTCTTGAGGATGACGCCGTGGTGAACCGCCCTGCCGACATTGGCTGGGTTGACCCCGGGCCCGTCCTTCAGCTCAAAGGTGGGGTATTCGGTATCGATCACTTCGACCTTGCCGGGCCCTTTGTAAGCGACAGCCCTGTTCGTGGTCATGGTTTTCCCTTTCCCTTGACAGTTGGCCCGATCATCGATGACCGGGTCATTCCCGCTGGAACCTGCCTCTCAGCCTGTCCAATCCGTCGTTGGCCGGGGGGCTGGCCCGGCATCAAACTAACGGGGTGAAGGTTGCATCAGCGTTGCAGAAAAGGGCACAGTAAGGCCCATGACTTCGACCGCTATGATTACCGGCGCGACCGCCGGCCTGGGTGCCGAGTTCGCCCGTTCGCTGGCCGCCCGCGGCTCCAATCTCGTGCTCGTCGCCCGCGACGCCGAACGCCTCGAAGATGCCGCCCGCCGCCTGCGGCGGGCGCATGGCGTGACCGTGGAGGTCCTGCCGGCCGACCTGCTCGAAGACGGCGGGCTGGACCGGGTGACGGCGAGGCTCACGGGGGACGCGATGCCCATCACCACGCTCATCAACAATGCCGGGTACGGTCTGCGGCAGGCGTTCGCCGAAAACTCCTTCGAGGAGGAGCGGCGTCATCTCCGGATCCATGTCGAGGTTCCGTTGGCCCTGACCCATGCGGTGCTCGGCGGTATGCGGCAGCGGGGCAGCGGGCACATCATCAACGTGGCGAGCGTCGCCGGCTTCGTTCCGCGGGGCACCTACGGAGCGGCGAAGGCTGCGATGATCAGCTTCAGCCGGTGGGCCAACCTCGCCTACGGCAGGGAGGGCATCACCGTGACGGCTTTATGCCCGGGCTTCGTCCATACCGAGTTCCACGACCGGATGGGCCTCGACAAGTCAACCGTTCCGGCCTGGATGTGGCTCAATGCCGAGCAGGTCATCGCCGAGGGACTCCGCGATGCCGCGGCCGGCAAGGCCGTCTCGATACCCAGCGTGAAGTATAAGGTGCTCGCCGGCATCGCCCGCGCAATGCCGTCACGCCTGGTGGCGGGTCTCGCCAGCCGGGGTCGCTGAGAAAGGCACCGGCTCCGCAGCCAGGGCCGCTGAGGCCAGAGCCCGCCCGCGCTCCGCTGCGCCCCGCGCGGGGGGCTCAGCCTTCGCTGTCCCACGTATCGACGTCGGCGTCCGCCGCGTCTTCAGGATGGCGGTCCGGACCGGGGTCCCCGGATCCGGGACCGCCGGTGAAGCTAGCGGGCACCATGCCCCCGGCGGAGTTCCCCTGCTGCTCCCGGATGTTGGCTCCGGGGCCGCCGGCGGTGCCGGTTCCGGCCTCCGGCTCAAGGACGTTCTCCCGCCGATCGCCGGCCGGCTCCCGGGTGCCGTTGGAATCCGTCATGGGTGTCCTCCTCCTGTTGAATGCTCCGGCCGCTGCTGGGCCGTCGTCCTCCGGCCAGCCTACGCGGGCTCCGGCGGGCTGGGTTCGCCCCCGCCGGGCGGAGAGCCCGGCGGGGCTTCGAGGAATGCCCTCAGCTGTTCCTCCAGGGCCGAAGGGGATTCCTTGAGCCGACACTCCCAGGCAATGAAGACCTGCCAGCCCTGGGCGCGCAGCGCCTCCTGCTGGCGCTGATCACGCAGGCGGGTGCGCTCCCGCTTGTCGGCCCAGAACTCGGAGTTGGTTGACGGGGCGCGCTGGCCGGCACGGCAGGAGTGGGAATGCCAGAAACAGCCATTGACAAAAACCACTTTGCGGCGCCCTGCGAAGACCAGATCCGGGCGTCCGGGAAGCGGGCCTCCCGCGGTGGCTCCATGGAGGCGGTACCGGTACCCGGCGCGGTGAAGCAGGCGGCGCACCACAAGTTCGGGCTGGGTGTTCTTTCCCCGGATCCGGGACATATTGCGGCTGCGCTGTTCGCGGCTGACGGTGTCGGCCATCCTCCGATCGTAGGGTGCCGCTCCCCGATGAGCCAAGGGGCCCTAAGTGTGCTTATTATTGAACACCGCTAGGTGGAAAATAGGCCCCTTACAAGGAGGTAAGAACATGGCTGGCTACTTCAAACTGGTCGACGCTCACGACGGTGGATTCCGGGTAAAACTCACGGCCCCCGACGGCTCCCTCGTCGCCGTTTCAACTTTCTTCGCCACCAAGCAGGAAGCGATTTCCGGAATCGAACTGATCCGTGAGATCGCTGGAACCGGGCCCATCGTGGATCACAGCCGCGGCGAGGAGCTCGTCCAGGAGGACTTCCTGCGAAGTGCAACCGCCGAACTGGCCGCCGACGTCGGCGAGATCCGCCGCGCCTGACCCCTCATGTCTTACCTCCGGCGAGCTTCCGAAACCCCCCGCGAGCTCTCCGGCCGAGAACTAGTGCCTTATCCCGGTCCCCTTTCGCGGCCTCCCGCGCAGAAACCTCCGACGTGCTGCGCCCGGTCCTGGCGGCCGCCGGTGGCAGCCGGATCCCGCCCGCGGTCCTTGACGGCGCGCTGGTGTGTACGAATGTATACATTCCCTCGGTTCGAAAGCTAGACTGGGCCGCATACTAACTTTTCACGCAATGCAATAAGGAGCGATGGTCATGACTGCCGCGGATTCATTTGGTTCAAAGGGCGTTCTCGATGTCGCCGGTACGTCGTATGAGATTTTCCGGTTGGGGGCGGTGGAGGGTGCGGAGAAGCTGCCGTTCAGCCTGAAGGTGTTGTTGGAGAATCTGCTGCGGACCGAGGACGGGGCCAATATCACCGCCGATCATGTGCGGGCCCTGGCCGGGTGGAATCCTGAGGCGGAGCCGGATACGGAGATTCAGTTCACTCCGGCGAGGGTGATCATGCAGGACTTCACCGGGGTGCCGTGCGTGGTGGACCTGGCCACGATGCGTGAGGCGGTGGCCGAGCTTGGCGGGGATCCGAAGAAGGTGAATCCGTTGGCGCCGGCGGAGATGGTGATTGATCATTCGGTGCAGATCGATGTGTTCGGCAATGCCGGGGCGCTGGAGCGCAACATGGAGATCGAGTATCAGCGCAATGGGGAGCGGTATCAGTTCCTGCGCTGGGGCCAGACCGCGTTTGATGATTTCAAGGTGGTGCCCCCGGGGATGGGCATTGTGCACCAGGTGAACCTTGAGTACCTGGCCCGCACGGT